>JADLGU010000332.1 GCA_020849155.1 Rhodocyclaceae bacterium
AGAACCGCTTCGCCACGCTGGTCGGCGCCATGATGTTCCTCGGCAACGTCGGCACCATGACGGCCGGCACGCCGCTGGCGTGGGGTGCACAGGCGGCCGGCTGGCGCGCGGTATTCGTGGCCATCGGCGTGTCGTCGCTGCTGATCGGCACGCTCTCCTGGTTCCTGGTGCAGGACAGGCCGGGGGCGAAGGGTGCGACGCCCGCCGGCGCCCATGCCGATCGCACCGCCTGGCTGGGCGGCCTGCTCGCCGTCATGAAGAACCGCCTCACCTGGCCCGGCTTCTTCGTCAATCTCGGCATCGCCGGCAGCTTCTTTTCCTTCGCCGGGCTGTGGGCGGTGCCTTATCTGACGCAGGTGCACGGCCTGACGCGGGCAGCGGCCTCGAATCACATCAGCCTGTATTTCGGCGGCTTCGCCCTCGGCTGCCTGATCATCGGCCCGCTCTCCGACCGCATGAAGCGGCGCAAGCCGCTGATGATCGGCGGCGCCTTCCTGCATGCGCTCGGCTGGTGGGTCTGGATCGCCGCCTCGGGTCCGCTGCCGCCGGCCGTCACCTACGCGCTGTGCTTCGCCATGGGCACGCTGACGGCGAGCCTGACGCTGTCCTGGGCCTGCGCCAAGGAGGTGAACCCGCCGCTGCTCTCCGGCATGGCTACCAGCGTGGTGAACGTCGGGGTGTTCCTCGGCCCGTCGATCCTGCAGCCGCTGGTCGGCTGGGTGATGGACCAGGGCTGGCAGGGCGCCATGGACGGCGGCGCGCGCCTCTATGCGGCGAGCGACTACCGCGGCGGGCTGATCCTGCTGGCCGCCTTCGCCGCGCTCGGCGCCGCGGCGACCTTCTTCGTGCGCGAGACTGGCTGCCGCAACGTCTGGCAGCCGAAAGGGCAGCCCTCTCCCTGACCCTCTCCCCGCGCGCGGGGAGAGGGAAAATCATTTCATCAACTCGATCTTCTCGCCCTTCGCCCGCCGCGCCGCGGCGCGCGCCTCGATGAAGCGCTGGAACTCCGGCTGTTTTTTATAGGCGCCGGAGGCGACATAGTCGAGCGAGGAGGAGAGGTGGAATGGGCGCAGGTAGCCCTCGACGCGGAAGACCTCGCGCCCGCCGGCGTCGAAGAAGACGAGGCTCGGCGTGTAGGCGATCTTCAGCTGGCGCGCCCAGTCGCGCATCGCCAGCGACTTGCCCTGCGGCGTCTTCAGCGCTTCGTTCGAGCCGATGTCCACCCGCGCCGGGCGGAATCGCTTGATGAGTTCCGCCACCTCCGGCCGTGGGAAGCCCTCGGCGTGCAGCTCGTCGCAGCCGGCGCAGACCTTCTGCTCGAAGATCACCAGCGTCGGCTTGCTGTCGCGCTTCGCCAGGTCCAGCGGCGCGGGCATCAGCCAGGGCGCTTCGTGCAGCCTGCCGCTCGCCGCCTCGCGCGCATTCGCCTGCAGGAAGTCGATGTAGGCCTGGCGCTTTTCCAGCCGGTTGCCGGCGTAATCGAGCGCGGCATGGAACTGGTGCGGCGGGATGTATCCGTTCAGGCGCAGCGCCGTGCCGCCCTTCTCGTCGAGCATGATGAGCGATGGGGTGAACTGCACCCGCAGGGCCTTGGCGAATTCCTTCTCGGTGGTCGGCTTGCCGGCCAGGTCGGTCACCTCGCGGTCGCCCCAGATGTTGAGGGCGATGACGTCGAAGTGCTTGCGCGTCTTCTCGGCGATGGCCTTGTCGCCGAAGTTCTCGCGCAGCAGCTTGGCGCAGTAGGGGCACCCGTCTTGATGAAAATAGAGCATCAGGCGGCGGCCCGCCTTGGCCGCCTCGGCCACGTCCTCGCGCATGTCGAGGAAGGATTCCTTGAACCAGGCCGGCATGTCTTCCGCCGCGGCCGGGGCGGCGAGGAGGATGAGGATCGAGCAGATCAGGGCGCGCATGCTTGTCTTCCTTGATGTCGGCCTACATTATTGACGCATTCTGGCCTGCCTGTATTCCGGCCTTGACAATAAATATAAGAAAATACTAATATACGACCCATGACGTCCAGACACATCCTTCTGCTGCTCGCCGCCGTCCTGCCGGGACCGACTTTTGCCCAGGCGGCGCCGCTGGCCACGGCCACGGTCGAACTGCGCGAGATCGAGCTGACCTGGCCCGCCGAGGCCGTCGTCGAGGCGGTGAAGCAGGCCACGCTCGCCGCCCAGGTGCCGGGCCGGGTGGTGGAAGTGCGCGCCGACGCCGGCGACGCGGTGAAGCAGGGCCAGCTCCTCATGCGCATCGACGCGCGCGAGGCCGCCGAGAGCTACGCCGCCAGCCAGGCCACGCTCGCCAACGCGAAAGCCAACTACGAGCGCACGAAGAACCTCTACGCACAGAAATTCATTGCCAAGGCCGCCCTTGACAAGGCCGAGGCCGAGTACAAGGCGGCGCAGGCCGGTTCCGGCGCAGCGGGCGCCGCCGCCAGCCACGCCGGCATCGTCTCGCCGCTGACGGGCTTCGTCGCTCAGCGCCACACCGAGCCCGGCGAACTGGCCACCCCCGGCAAGCCGCTCATCACGGTGTACGATCCGAAGGGCCTGCGCGTGACTTCCGGCATCCCGCAGTACAAGCTCACTGAAGTGCGTGCTCACCTGCGCGCCAAGGTCGAATTCCCCGAGACCGGCAAGTGGCTCGACGCCGCCAGGGTCGAGGTGCTGCCCGCCGCCGACCCGCACACCCACACCGTCACGGCGCGCGTGTATCTGCCCGACAACCCGCCCGGCATCATCCCGGGCATGTTCGCCCGCACGCACTTCGTCACCGGCAAGGCGAAGAAGCTGCTGGTTCCCGCCGCGGCCGTGCTGCGCCGGGGCGAGGTGACGGCGGTGTATGTCATCGACGGGAAGAGCGTGGCTCGCCTGCGCCAGGTGCGGCTCTCCGAGCCCCTGGCCGGCGGTTTTCATGAAGTGCTGGCGGGGCTTTCCGCCGGCGAAAAGGTCGCACTCGATCCGGTCAAGGCGGGCATCGTGGCTCGCCCTGCACCTTAAAGGCTAGCGAGCGCAGGGATCAACGGGGCAGGGGTTTCCTCCCTCCTCCTTCCTCTGATCCCGTCCCTGCGCTCCTTTTACACCACTCCCCTCTCCCTCGAGGGGAGAGGGGCCGGGGGAGAGGGTAAATGACGGTTGCCCCTCTCCCTAGCCCTCTCCCCGCAAGCGGGGAGAGGGTATTGAACAGGTAACCCATGGGCATCTCCGGAAAAATCGCCGCTCTGTTCCAGCGCTCGCAGATGACGCCGCTCTTCGCGC
>JADLGU010000333.1 GCA_020849155.1 Rhodocyclaceae bacterium
CCACCCTGGTCGACTTCCACAAGCCGGGCGACATCGAGGTCTTCATCGACGAGGGCGCGGTGCGCTGGCTGACGCAGTCGATGCAGGGCAAGGGCTTCCTCGACGGCAAGGAGATGGCCTCGGCCTTCCGCCTGCTGCGCTCCAACAGCCTGATCTGGCACTACATCGTGCATGGCTATCTCTACGGCGAGACGCCGCCGCCCTTCGACGTGCTCTACTGGAACATGGACACCACCCGGATGCCCTTCGCCATGCACGCGTGGTACCTGCGCGAGCTCTACCTGAGGAACAACCTGATCAAGGGCGACGCGCTGACGATCGGCGGCCAGCCGATCGACCTCGGCCGCATCCGCCAGCCGCTCTACGCCGTCTCCGCCGAGGACGACCACATCGCGCCCTGGCGCCAGTGCTACCGCGTCTGCAACTTCGTGCCGGCCGAGAAGCGCTTCGTGCGCTCTTCCTCCGGCCACATCCTCGGCATCGTCAATCCCCCGGTGGCGCCGCCCAAGCGCAGCTACCGCGTCGCCCAGGCCCACCGCCGCGACCGCGTCGAGCAATGGCTGGCGCGCGCCGAGGAGCGGCAAGGCAGCTGGTGGGAGGACTGGATGGCCTGGCTCAAGCCGCAGGCCGGGCCGCTGGTCGACGCCTATCCCGCCGCCACCGAAGCCCATCCCAAGCTCGCCGAGGCGCCCGGCGCCTACGTGCAGGAGACCTGATTCGCCGTCCCACGCAGACCGACTTTTTCATTGGCCCGTCATGGCCGGCGACGCCCCTGCCATTGGCGTGGCTTATCCGTCCATCGATTCTTGATAGCCGTCAAGGCTCCCCGCCGCGCCCGGCAACAGAATCCATCCTCGAACCAGTCCGATGGAGACCAAGCAATGAGCGGCATCACCAGCGCCCTGCAACAACACCACAAGCTGTGCGACGACGACTTCGTCGCGGCAGAGGACTCGGCCCGCAGCGGCGACTGGGCGGGCTGTGCGAGCGCCTACGGCAAGTTTCGCGACGCGCTCCTGGCGCATTTCGGCGTCGAGGAGGAGGTGCTGTTCCCGGCCTTCGAGAGCCGCACCGGCATGACCGGCGGCCCGACCCAGGTGATGCGCGGCGAGCATGTGCAGATGCGCGACCTGCTCCGCCAGATGGACGCCGCCCTCGGCCAGAAAGACGCCGACGCCTTCGGCGGCGCGGCGGAAACCCTCCTCGTCATGATGCAACAGCACAACATGAAGGAGGAGAACATCCTCTATCCGATGATCGACCAGGCGCTGGGCGGGGATGGCGAACTGCAGTCGCGCATCGCGGCCGGGCTCGCCGCCTGAGCGCCAAGCCATGGCCGAAGAGCGGACGGTCGACGGCCGCGGCCTGATGCCGCCGGAGCCGATGGAGCTGACCCTGACCGCGCTGGACAGCCTGCCCGACGGCGAGGAGCTGCTGCTGCTGCTCTACGTCGAGCCGCACCCGCTCTACGGCATCCTCAAGAAGAACGGCTACACCTACCGCTCTCAAAGCCGGCCGGACGGCACCGTAGAAATCCGCATCCGGAAAGCCTGAGATGCAGCCGGGCCTGTCCTTCGAACAGGCACCGCCCATCTCGGTGCCCTTCCGCTTCTTCCTCACCGCGCCGCTGTTCGGCATGGCGGCGGGGCTGCTGCTGCTGTGGCAGGGGCCGGCGGCACTGGCCTCGCGCTGGACCGGGGTGGCGCTGGCGCTGACCCACCTCATCGCCGTCGGCTTCATGCTGCAGGCGATGTGCGGGGCACTGCTGCAGATGCTGCCGGTGGCCGCCGGCGCCAACATCTGGCAGCCGCAGCGCGTCACCCACCTGACCCACGCCGGCCTGACCGTCGGCACGCTGCTGCTGCTGGCCGGCTTCCTGTCCGAGCAGGCGCTGTTCTTCCGCATCGCCGTGCCGTTCATGACGGTCTCGCTCGGCGCCTTCGCCGTCATCGTGCTGTTCGGGCTGTTCCGCACCCCGGCCAAGGGGCCGACCATCGTCGCCCTGCGCATCGCCGTGTTCGGCCTCATCGTCACCCTCTCGCTCGGGGCGACGCTGGCCACGAGCTTCGGCTGGCAGCTGGCGCTGCCGCTCACCGAGATCACCCACGTGCATGCCGCCTGGGGCCTGGGCGGCTGGAGCCTGCTGCTGGTGGCCGGCGTCGGCTATCTGGTGGTGCCCATGTTCCAGCTGACGCCGCCTTATCCCGGCTGGTTCGCCCGCAGCTTCTCGGTGACGCTGTTCTTCCTGCTGGCGGCCTGGTCGATCACCCGGCTGCCGCTGCAGCGGCCCGACGCGCTGCAGGCGGCGCTGGCCTGCGCCGCGGCGCTGCTGGCAGTCGCCTTCGCCATCGTGACGCTGCGCCTGCAGGGTCAGCGCCGGCGCAAGGTGGCGGAGCCGACGCTGCTGTTCTGGCGCCTGGCGATGGTCTGTCTGATCCTGGCGGCGGCGGGCGTTGCGCTGCAGCAGCTGAAGCCGGGCGAGGGCGAGGACTACGCCGGCACGCCCTTCCTGCTCGGCGTGCTGCTGTTGGTGGGGGTGTTCATGCCGGTGATCAGCGGCATGCTCTACAAGATCATGCCCTTCCTCAACTGGCTGCACCTGCAGAAGATCGGCAAGCCGGGCCTGGTGGTGCCGAACATGCGGCAGATGATCCCCGAGCCGCGCATGATGATGCAGCTGAAGCTGCACCTGGCCGCCCTGGCCCTGCTGCTGGGGGCGGTGCCGCTGCCCTGGCTGGTGTATCCGGGCGGGCTGGCGCTGATCGCCTCCTGCGCCTGGCTGGAATGGAATGTGGTCGAAGCGGCGCGCAACTACGCGCGCTTCAAGGTGGGGCTGGCCGAAAAACTGGCCGCGGAACAGCCGGACTAAGGCTCGTATTCGCCCAGGCGCTTGGGGTCGTGCACCGTGACGTGCTTGCCGTGCACGGTGATCAGCTTGGCGGCGGCCAGGTCGTGGAAGATGCGCGACAGGGTCTCCGGCGTCAGGTTGAGGCGCGAGGCGATGACCTGCTTGCTGGTGGGGAGATCGATCTCGACGTCGTGGGCGCCGTCGTCGCGGCCGGTGCGCTGCAGCAGGAAGCCGATGACGCGCTGGGTGCTGGAGCGCAGCGAATACGACTCGACGTCGCGGATCAGGCCGTGCAGCCGCAGGGCCAGGCCGGCCAGCATGCGGCGGGCGAAGGAGGCGTCGGTCTCCAGCATGTCGAACACCGCCTGGCGGGCGATGTGCAGCAGCAGGCTGTCGGCCAGCGACTCGGCGAAGACGGGGTAGGGGCGGTCCATGAACATCACCGCCTCGCCGAAGCTCTGCTGCGGCCCGAGGATCTCGACCACCTTCTCGTTGCCGGCGGCGGAGGGGAAGGCCAGCTTCATCTGGCCGTAGACGATGGCGTAGAAGCCGCGCGGCTGGTCGCCCTTCTGGAACAGCATCTCGCCCTTGTGCAGGCGCTTTTCCCGGGTCTGGGCGGCGAGGTGCTCGATCTGTTCCTGGCTGAGTTCCTGGAACAGGGGAATCCTGCGGAGAATTTGAGCAATGTCCAATTTGTCGTTATGCATGGAGAAGACCTTGCCGTCACGGCCGGGGGAGCGCGTGAAACATACCACGGAAAGCCGGATTCCGGCGAACCCGGGCCGGCAATAAACTGCGCCCATGAGCACCTACCTGCTGCTCAAGCATCTGCACATCGCCTTCGTGACGATCTCGGTCGTCGGCTTTTTCCTGCGCGGGGTCTGGATGCTGACCGATTCGCCGTGGCTCAACCGGAAGTGGGTGCGGGTGGTGCCGCACGTGAACGACACCCTGCTGCTGCTGGCGGCCGTCGGCCTGTCGCTCGAGCTGAAGCAGTATCCCTTCGTGCACGCCTGGGTGACGGCCAAGGTGATCGGCCTGCTGGCCTACATCGGCTTCGGCCTGTTCGCCCTGCGGCGCGGCCGCAGCAAGCGCCTGCGCGCCGGCTTCTGGCTGGCCTCGCTGGCCAGCTTCGGCTACATCGTCTCGGTGGCGCTCACCAAGGACCCGCGCGGCCTGCTCATCTGGGCGGGTGCTTGAGCAGCTTCTTCAGGCCGGCCGCGTCGAGCAGGCGGATGTGCTTCTGCTGGACGGCGATGTAGCCCTCTTCCTGGAAGCGGGAAAAGGCCCGGCTCACCGTCTCCAGCTTCAGGCCGAGATAGCTGCCGATCTCCTCGCGGGTCATGCGCAGGTGGAACTCGGCCGGCGAGTAGCCGCGCGAGGTGAAGCGCTGCGACATGTTGAGCAGGAAGGCGGCCAGCCGCTCCTCGGCGCGCATGGTGCCGAGCAGCATCATCAGGCCCTGGTCGCGCACCAGCTCGCGGCTCATTACCTTGTGGAAGTTGTGCTGCAGCGCCTGGATCTCGCGCGAGAGCTGCTCGAGCTGGGCGAAGGGGATGACGCAGACCTCGCTGTCCTCCAGCGCCACGGCGTTGCAGGAATGCACCTCGGTGCCGATGCCGTCCATGCCGAGGATCTCGCCCGCCATCTGGAAACCGGTCACCTGGTCGCGGCCGTCCTCGAGCAGGATGTCGGTCTTGAAGAAGCCGGTGCGCACGGCGTAGAGGGCCTCGAATGGTTCGCCGGCGCGGTAGAGGTTCTGCTGGCGGCGGAGCTTGCGCCGTGCCCCGACCAGACTGTCGAGCTTGGCCAGTTCCTCCTTGCTGAGCCCCTCGGAGAGGCACAGTTCATGCAGGCTGCATTGCGAACAGGCCAGTTTGACGCTGGCCAGGCTGATGGGCACTACGGACTTGTTGGGCAATTCCGTCTCTCTTTCTCTCTCTGCAGGTCTGCCGCTTTGATCCATGTCAATACGATATACGGCACCTTGCGGCATCTTCTTGAATCGATCCCGCAGAGCGGCCGCAATACCACCCGTACCCCATGAACGCGACTTTTCAGGATGTAATTTTCGATCCGCAGCTGATCCGCCGCTACGACGTGAACGGGCCCCGTTACACCTCGTATCCGACGGCCGACCGCTTCGTCGAGGCCATCGAAGCCGACGCCTACCGGCTCTGGCTGGGCAAGCGCACGGTGGGCGGCATCAGCCGGCCGCTTTCATTATACGTGCACATCCCCTTCTGCAACACCATCTGCTACTACTGTGCCTGCAACAAGATCATCACCAAGGACCATGGCCGCTCGGCCAAGTACCTGAAATACCTGGACAAGGAGCTGGCACTGCAGGCCGGCTACCTGGACGGCAGCCACGATGTGGTGCAACTGCACTGGGGCGGCGGCACGCCGACCTTCCTCTCGCACGAGGAAATGCGCCAGCTGATGGGCTCGATCCGCGCGCATTTCCACCTGCAGCCCAACGGCGAGTATTCCATCGAGGTCGACCCGCGCAAGGTCGACGAGGCCACGGTGGCGCTGCTCGGCGAGCTCGGCTTCAACCGCATGAGCCTGGGCGTGCAGGACTTCGAC
>JADLGU010000334.1 GCA_020849155.1 Rhodocyclaceae bacterium
TGGTGGGCAAGATCGGCGAGAACCTGTCGATCCGCCGCTTCGCCCGTTTCGAGACGAAAGGCAAGCTGGTGAGCTACGTCCACGGCGGCGCCAAGATCGGCGTGTTGGTGGATATGGTGGGCGGCGAGGATGCCCTGGCCAAGGACGTCGCTATGCACATCGCCGCTTCCAAGCCCAAGGCGCTCGACGCCTCGGGCGTGCCGGCCGACCTGCTGGAGACCGAGCGCCGCATCGCCGTCGAGAAGGCGCGCGAGGCCGGCAAGCCGGAGGCCATGCTGGAGAAGATCGCCGAGGGCACGGTGCAGAAGTACCTCAAGGAAGTCACCCTGCTCGGCCAGGTCTTCGTCAAGGCCGAGGACGGCAAACAGACCATCGAGCAGCTGCTGAAGGCCAAGGGCGCTTCCGTCGCCGGCTTCCAGCTCTATGTGGTGGGCGAGGGCCTGGAGAAGCGCGCCAACGACTTCGCTGCCGAGGTGGCCGCCCAGGCTGCCGCGGCTGCCGCCCGTTAAGCGCATGCCCGCCTACAAGCGCATCCTGCTCAAGCTGTCGGGCGAGGCCCTCATGGGAGCCGACGCCTACGGCATCAATCGGCAGACGCTGGCGGGCATCGTCGACGAGATCAAGTCGGTTTCCGACCTGGGGGTCGAAATCGGCGTGGTCATCGGCGGCGGCAACATCTTCCGCGGCCTGGCTGGCAGCGCCTCGGGCATGGACCGCGCCACGGCCGACTACATGGGGATGCTGGCGACGGTGATGAACGCCATGGCGCTGGCCGACGCCATGCGCCAGGCCGGCCTCAACGGTCGGGTCCAGTCGGCGCTCAACATCGAGCAGGTGGTCGAGCCCTACATCCGCGGCAAGGCCATCCGCTATCTGGAAGAGGGCAAGATCGTCGTTTTCGCCGCCGGCACCGGCAACCCCTTCTTCACCACGGATACCGCCGCGGCGTTGCGAGGTGCCGAAATCGGGGCCGAAATCGTCATCAAGGCCACCAAGGTTGACGGCGTTTACACCGCCGATCCGAAAAAGGATCCGGCCGCCACGCGCTATCATCGTGTCAGTTTCGACGAGGCGATCGGCAAGAACCTGCAGGTGATGGATGCCACGGCTCTGGCGCTTTGCCGCGACCAGAAGCTGCCCATCAATGTTTTCAGCATTTTCAAGCCCGGTGCGCTGAAACGCGTTGTCCTAGGCGAGGATGAAGGCACCATGGTGCATTGTTGAGGAGCGGAAAGAATGATCCCGGAACTCAAGAAAACAACTGAACAGAAGATGCAGAAATCGCTCGAGGCCCTGAAGAACGACCTCGGCAAGGTGCGCACAGGTAGAGCCCATGCCGGGATTCTGGATCACGTTCAGGTCGACTATTACGGTTCCATGGTTCCCATCAACCAGGTGGCCAACATCAACCTGATCGATGCCCGTACCATTGGCGTCACCCCCTGGGAAAAGAAAATGGCGGCGGTGATCGAGAAGGCCATTCGCGATTCCGACCTGGGCCTCAATCCGGCCACCATGGGCGATTCGGTGAGGGTCCCGATGCCGGCCCTGACCGAGGAGCGGCGCAAGGACCTGATCAAGGTGGTACGCGGCGAGGCGGAGAACGCCCGGGTGGCCGTGCGCAACCTGCGGCGCGATGCCAACCATGCCCTGAAAGAGGCCGTCAAGGCCAAGACGGTATCGGAGGACGAGGAACGCCGCGCCCAGGAGGACGTGCAGAAACTGACCGATCGCACCATCGCCGAGATCGACAAGGCGCTGGCACAGAAGGAAAGCGACCTGATGGCCGTCTGACAAGGCGGCCCAGCGCGCGGTCCGGAGGTGCTGCCGTGACCATCTTTCCGAGCTCATCCCAGGAAATACCCGCCGTCGGCGAGGTGCCCCGGCATATCGCCATCATCATGGATGGCAATGGCCGCTGGGCCAAGAAGCGCTTCATGCCGCGCGTGGCGGGACACAAGCGCGGCGTGGAAACGGTGCGAGAAATCATCAAGGCCTGCATCGAGCGCGGCGTCGGCTACCTTACCCTGTTCGCCTTCAGCTCGGAAAACTGGCGTCGGCCGCAGGAGGAGGTCACCTTCCTGATGCAGCTCTTCCTGCGAGCCCTGGAGGAAGAGGTGTCCAAGCTGCACGAGAACAAAATCCGTTTCCGGGTCATCGGCGACCTATCCCGATTCGATCCGCAAATCGTCGGCCTGATCAGGAAGGGCGAATCGCTGACCGCCAAAAATACCGCGCTGACGCTCACCATCGCGGCGAACTATGGCGGCCGCTGGGACATCCTGCAGGCGGTCGAGAGGATGCTGGCCAATCATCCTGGCCAGCAGTCCGGGTTCAGCGAAGAAGACCTGGCCGCTCATCTGGCGCTGAATTTCGGGCCTGAGCCCGACCTGTTCATCCGGACCGGAGGCGAACAGCGGATCAGCAATTTCATGCTCTGGCAACTGGCCTACACCGAGCTCTACTTCACCGACACGCTCTGGCCTGAATTCGACACCGCGGCGCTCGATGTGGCAATCGGCTCCTATCGGCGCCGCGAACGGCGTTTCGGGCGCACTTCCGAACAACTCCAGACTCCCGTCTCTCCGTCCAGGCCTGAAGTGGAATGCCTCAGTCCGGCGAAGCAAGAGAATGCTTAAGGCGCGGGTCCTTACCGCACTGATCCTGCTGGCTGGTTTTTTGGCAGTGCTGTTCCTGCTGCCCTTTTCCGGTTGGCTGCTGTTTGCAAGCCTGGTCGCGGGAATGGGTTGCTGGGAGTGGGGGGGCTTGATCCAATTGGGCTATCGGCGTCGTCAGGCTTATTCGCTCGCTGGTTTCCTATTCTGCGCAGTCCTGGCAGTCCTGGTCTTCGACGCGGAAAACGGAGCCATTCGCCTTTCTGCGCTTCTCCTGGCCGTTTACTTCATTGCATGCGCGTTCTGGCTTGTCGCGGTTCCGGCCTGGATGGGCGGCAGATGGGCATTATCGAAGGGACTCCCGAGCTTGATGACCGGTTGGCTGGTATTGATCCCGGCTTGTCTGGCCCTGATGCAGCTGAGAACAAGCAACCCCTACCTGTTGCTGGCGGCCATGGCTTTTGTCTGGCTGGCCGACATTGCTGCCTACTTCAGTGGCAGACGGTTCGGCCGGCACAAGCTTGCTCCCACCATCAGCCCGGGGAAAACCTGGGAAGGGGTGGCTGGAGCGGGATTGGCCGTGGCAGCCTATGGCTTGGCGATGGCCTGGGTAGCCGGAATGGATTTGTCGTTTCCTGGGCCAGTGCTGGCGGTTTTGGCCGCGGCAGAACTGTTGATGGGGCTGAGTATATTGGGCGATCTGTTTGAATCCATGGCCAAGCGCCAGGCAGGAGTCAAGGATAGCGGGGCACTGCTGCCGGGCCATGGCGGCGTGCTTGATCGGATTGACAGCCTGACATCGACTTTGCCCATGCTTGGTCTGGCGCTATTCGTCTGGGAAGGAAAACTGTAGTGGGGCGTCAAAAGCTGGTGATTCTGGGTGCCACCGGATCAATCGGGGTGAATACCCTGGATGTGGTGGCGCGCCATCCGGAACGCTACGAGGTTTTAGCGCTTACAGCTTGCCATCAGATCGAGCGGCTGCATGAACAATGCTGCCGATTCAACCCCCGGTATGCCGCACTTCCAACGGATGTCGAAGCCGAACGATTGTCCGGCATGCTGCTTCGGTCAGGCTGCGCGACAACCGTCCTGGCCGGGCCCGACTCCCTAGAGCAGGTCGCTAGGCTTCCCGAAGCGGACGCCGTCATGGCAGCTATCGTTGGTGCGGCGGGCCTGGGACCGACCTTGGCCGCGGTCAAGGCAGGCAAAAGGGTGTTTTTGGCGAACAAGGAAGCCCTGGTCATGGCTGGACGGGTGTTCATGTCCGCCGTAGCAGCGAGTGGGGCGATCATTCTTCCGATAGATAGTGAGCATAATGCTATATTTCAATCACTTCAAAACAATACTTCAAGTAGTTTAGAGAAAAAGGGGGTTCGTCGCATCATCCTGACTGCATCCGGAGGCCCATTCCGTGAATTGCCCAAGGAAGCCTTGGATGCTGTGACGCCGGACCAGGCCTGCGCCCATCCGAATTGGGTGATGGGTCGGAAAATCTCGGTGGATTCGGCGACCATGATGAACAAGGGATTGGAGGTCATCGAGGCCCATTGGCTCTTTCAGGCTCCCAGGTCGATGATCGAAGTCCTCATCCATCCCCAAA
>JADLGU010000335.1 GCA_020849155.1 Rhodocyclaceae bacterium
GATGCGGGCAAAGATCGGCGCCTGCTCGGGCCGCAGCTCCAGCGCCGCGATCCTCTGCCCGCCCCAGGCGCGCCAGAGGAGCGTCGCACCGGTCGAATCCAGCGCCGTGACCGCGCGGATGTCCCAGGTCAGAGCCGGTTCCCGCGCGAGCCGCGCCAGTTCGACGGCGTAGGGCTCGTACCCTGCGGCGAGCTCCATCAGCGTCCAGTGCCCGGAAAGGCGCAGCCGGCGTCCCCCGGCTGCGTCGGTCCCGACGTCGAAGCGCGGCGCCGTCACGCCGCCTTCCCGGTTTGCGCCGCGCCACGGCCGCCGCGCACGCGCAGTTCCATGCCTAACCCGGTCCACTGGCGGCCCTCTTCATCGAGCGCCGCCGCCGTCAGCGGCGACGCGTCGAGCCAATCCGCCTCGACGCCGAGGTGGAAACCCCGCTCGGTGCGCTTGACCACGATGCGCGGCAGCGGCGTATCGTCGCGCGAACGACGCAGCGTCGCCGCCAGTCGCAGACTCAGCACCAGCAGCCAGTCCGGATCGTCGCGGGAGATCTCCTGCACCCTTTCCAGCTTGCCACGGTGCGCCAGGACGATGCGCGCCAGGCGTACCTGGTCCTTGCGCGAGAATCCCGGCATGTCGGCGTTGGCGAGGATGTAGGCGCTGTGCTTGTGATAGCTGGCGTGCGCGACTGAGATGCCGACCTCGTGCAGCCGCGCCGCCCATTCGAGCACTTGCACGTCGGCGCACTCGGCGGTGGCCGCATCCGGCCGCAGCTGCCGCAGGAAATCCTGTGCCGCTTCGGCAACCCGCACCGCCTGGCGTTCGTCCACCTGGTAGCGCCGCATGAACTGGCTCACGGTCGCGTCGCGCAGGTCCTGGTGGTGGTAGCGGCCGAGCAGGTCGTACAGCACGCCCAGCCGCAGCGCACCGTCGGAAAAGCTCATGCCGTCGAGACCGAACTCCTTGAACACCGCGGACATGATGGCGAGGCCGCCGGGAAGAACCGGAACGCGGTCAGGGCGCAGCCCGGCGAGATCGAGGCGCGTCACCTCGCCGGCCTCGACCAGCATCCCGCGCAGCCGATCGAGGCCTTCCCGCGTGATGCCCTGCGGCGAAAGACCGTTCATTTCGAGGATGTCGGCCAGCGCCTTGGCCGTTCCCGAGGAACCGACCGCCTGCGCCCATCCCACCTCGCGGAAGCGGCGGACGATGGCCTGCAGCTCCTTGCGCGCCGCCAGCTCGGCGGCCTTCATGCCCGGCTTCTCGATGCGGCCGCGCGGGAAGTACTTCAGACTGAAGCCGACGCAGCCCATGTAGAGCGACTCCAGCTCGATCGGCTGGATGTCGCGGCCGATGATGAACTCGGTCGAACCGCCGCCGATGTCCACCACCAGTTGCTGGGCGCGCGGGTTGGGCAGGGTGTGGGCGACGCCGAGGTAGATCAGGCGCGCCTCCTCGCGGCCGGCGATGATCTCGATGGGGAAGCCGAGCGCCGCCTCGGCCTGGGCCAGGAACTGCGGCGCGTTCTTCGCCACCCGCAGGGCGTTGGTGGCGACCGCCCGCACCGCGCCGGCATCGAAGCCGCGCAACCGCTCGCCGAAGCGCGCCAGCGCCTCCAGCGCGCGCAGCTGGGAGGGACCGTCGAGGGTTTTCTGCGCCGTGAGGCCGGCCGCAAGGCGCACCGGCTCCTTGAGGGAATCGAGCGGATAGATCTGGTCGTCCACCACCCGCCCGACCTGCAGGCGGAAGCTGTTCGAGCCCAGATCGACGGCGGCGACCAGTTCGTATCCCATGGCAAATTCTACCGTGCCGCCGCCGTCACGAGGCTGTCACATGACCGTCATAAACTGCCGCTTGAACATATTAGCGATTCCTGATCCAATGGAAATGATGAACAAGGCATCGAGCGCCAGGCGCTTCCCTCCCGAGCATTTCCTCAACCGGGAACTGTCCCTGCTCGCCTTCAACCGCCGGGTCCTCGGCCAGGCGGCGGACGAGCGCGTGCCGCTGCTCGAGCGCCTGCGTTTCCTCTGCATCGTCTCCAGCAACCTCGATGAGTTCTTCGAGATCCGCGTCGCCGGCCTGAAGGAGCAGATCAAGCTCGGCGCCGTCGCCCCCGGCAGCGACGGCCTCACCCCGCACGAAGCCTTCCGCCGCGTCAGCGCCGAGGCCCACGACCTGATCGAGGAGCAGTACGCCCTGCTCAACGCGGCAATGCTGCCGGCGCTGGACAAGCAGGGCATCCGCTTCCTCAAGCGCAGCGCCTGGAACGAGGCCCAGGCCGGCTGGATCCGCGACTATTTCTTCCGCGAGGTGATGCCGGTGCTCACCCCGATCGGCCTCGACCCGGCCCACCCCTTCCCGCGCGTCCTCAACAAGAGCCTCAACTTCGCCATCGAACTGGAGGGAAAGGACGCCTTCGGCCGCAGCTCGGGCGCCGCCATCGTCCAGGCGCCGCGGGTGCTGCCGCGGGTGATCCGCCTGCCCGAGGCCGTCGCCGGCGCGCCCTACGGCTTCGTCTTCCTCTCCTCGGTGCTGCACGCCAACGTCGGCGAGTTGTTCTCCGGCATGAACGTGCTCGGCTGCTACCAGTTCCGCGCCACCCGCAACAGCGACCTGTGGGTGGACGAGGAGGAGATCAAGAACCTGCGCCTGGCCCTGCAGGGCGAGTTGCCGCAGCGCCACTTCGGCGACGCCGTGCGCCTGGAGGTGGCCGACAGCTGCTCCGAGGCGATGACCGACTTCCTGCTGCAGCAGTTCGCGCTCGGCCACGACGACCTTTATCGCGTGCCGGGAATCGTGAACCTGGTGCGCCTGATGCAGGTGCCGGATCTCGTCGACCGGCCCGACCTGAAATTCCCGCCCTTCCAGGCCGGCCTGCCCAAGGCGCTGGCCAAGAACTACGATGTCTTCGCCAGCCTGCGCAAGCAGGACGTGCTGCTGCACCACCCCTACCAGTCGTTCAGCCCGGTGGTCGAGTTCCTCGATCAGGCTGTGGACGACCCGGCGGTGGTGGCCATCAAGATGACCGTGTACCGCACCGGCACCGACTCGATCCTGATGGAGCTGCTCATGCGCGCCGCTCGCCAGGGCAAGGAAGTGACGGTAGTGGTCGAGCTGATGGCGCGCTTCGACGAGGAGGCCAACATCAACTGGGCCTCGCGCCTGGAGGAGGTCGGCGCCCATGTCGTGTATGGCGTGTTCGGCTTCAAGACCCACGCCAAGATGCTGATGGTGGTGCGGCGCGAGGAGGCAGACGAGGTCGGCAAAGGCGGCAGCGCCCTGCGCCGCTACGTGCACCTGGGCACCGGCAACTACCACCCGCGCACCGCGCGGCTATACACCGACTTCGGCCTGCTCACCTGCAACGAGGCGCTGTGCGCCGACGTGAACGAGGTCTTCAAGCAGCTCACCGGCCTCGGCAAGGCGAGCAAGCTCCATCACCTGCTGCTGGCGCCGTTCACCCTGCACGACGCCCTGCTGGCCGCCATCCGCGCCGAGGCCGCCAACGCCCGCGCGGGAAAACGCGTGCGCATCATCGCCAAGATGAACGCCCTGCTCGACCCGGAGATCATCGAGGCGCTCTACGACGCCTCCCAGGCCGGCGTCACCATCGACCTGATCATTCGCGGCGCCTGCGCCCTGCGCCCCGGCATCGATGGGCTCTCCGAGAACATCAGCGTGCGCTCCATCGTCGGCCGCTTTCTCGAGCACACCCGGGTGTTCTACTTCTACGCTGACGGCGGCATGAAGATGTACCTTTCCAGCGCCGACTGGATGGAGCGCAACTTCTTCCGCCGCATCGAGCTGTGCTTCCCGGTGCTCGAGCCCAAGCTCAAGCGCCGCATCCTCAAGGAAGGCCTGATGCCCTGCCTCGCCGACAACGCCCAGGCCTGGGAGATGGACGAGGACGGCCGCTACCGCCGCAAGCGCTCGCGCAAGAAAGGCTTCTCGGCGCAGGAGGCGCTGCTGGCCGAGCTGTCGCTGGCCGCGCCACCGACTTGAATAGATCAGGCTAATTCGATCCGCTCGAAATTCGATGTCCTCGGCGGTACCCTGACATAAAATCCCTCACTGAAATTAGGGATTTCAAGGTATGCAGACGTACTACGATCCGGCGCTGGTCGCATTGTCCATCGCCATGGCCGTATTCGCTTCCTTCACCGCGCTCGGCCTCGTCGCGCACATCCCGCAGGTACCGACCGAGCGCGCCCGGCGCTGGCTATCCGGCGGCGCCGTCGCCATGGGCAGCGGCATCTGGACCATGCATTTCATCGGCATGCTTTCCTTCCACCTGCCGGTTCCCCTTGCCTACGATCCGTCGATCACGGCGGCCTCGGCGCTGATTGCCATCGGCGGCTCGGCGCTCGCTCTCGGCCTGGTGCGCCATGGCATCCACGGCACCTGGCAATTGCACGGCAGCGCCCTGCTGATGGCATCCGCCATCGCATCCATGCACTACACCGGAATGGCGGCAATGCGCATGGCGCCGCCGATCGAATATAACGCCCAGTTAGTCGCCCTCTCCATCTTCATCGCCTACCTGGCCTCCCTGGCAGCGCTGCGCATTGCGCTGCGCGGCAGTCAGACGCCGCTGCTTTTCGGCCCGCGCAACCTCTATGGCGCCCTGTTTCTCGGTTTGGCCATCTCCGGCATGCACTACACGGGCATGGCGGCAGCCGGCTTTCCCGACAACAGTGTCTGCCTTGCCGCAGCTGCCGGCCTTGGCGGCGCGCCGCTGGCGGTGGCCATCGCGGCCATCACGCTGCTCATCCTGTTTACCACCCTCGTCGTGCTGCGCTACGATTTCCGCCTCACCGAGCAGCAGGCGCAAATGCTCGATCTGCTGCGGTCGCAGAACGATGCCTTGCAGCAACACGCCGGCCAGCTTGCCGAGGAAATCACCGTGCAGGTGCGCGAGAGCGGCAGGCGCGACAGGCTGCTGGCCACCGTCGTCGAACAGAGCGACGAGGCCATCGTCGCCGTCGACCTGCGCGGCGCTGTCACGATCTGGAATCCCGGCGCCGAGCGCATGTACGGCTACCCGGCGGAAACGGCGATCGGAAGTCCTTTCGCCCAGTTCTTCGCCGCCGCCGGGCAGAGCGTGCTGCCGATCGACGATCACAGGAGGATCGAGGTCCGCATCGCTCATAGCGATGGGTGCGAACTGGACGTGGCTTTCACACGCACGCCGCTGCTGGACGAGTCGGGAAAGACCATCGGCGAGATGTTCATCGGCCGCGACATCACCGCACAGAAGCAGGCCCTGGCGGAAATCCGCAATCTCAACGAATCGCTCGAGGCCAGGGTGCGCCAACGCACCACCGAACTGGAAAACGCCGTCAGGGAGCTGGAGGCCTTCAGCTATTCCGTCTCGCACGACCTGCGCGCCCCGCTGCGCGCGCTCGACGGCTTCAGCCATCTGCTGCTGGAGGAATACGCGCATAGCCTGCAGGGACAGGGCAGCCACTATCTCGCGCGCATCCGCGCCGCCAGCCAGCGCATGGGCGAAACGATCGACGCCCTGATAGAACTCGCCCGTCTCGGGCGCCGGGAAATGGAGCGGCAAAGGGTCGATATGAGCGCCCTTGCCCAGACGATACGCCACGAGATCGAACATGCCGATGGGCAGCGCAAGACCACCTGGCGAATCGAGCAGGACGTTGCCTGCATGGCCGACCCGCACGCCATGCGATCCATACTCGAGAATCTGATACGCAACGCCTGGAAATATTCCGCGCGGCGCGAGCATGCAGAGATTGACTTCGGCCGGGGCGAGAAGGGAGGCGAGAGAGTCTATTTCGTGCGCGACAACGGCGTCGGCTTCGACATGGCCCATGCCGACAAGTTGTTCGGCATCTTCCAGCGTCTGCACCATCCCAGCGATTTCGAAGGCAGCGGCATCGGTCTGGCCACCGTGCAGCGCCTCGTTGCGCGCCACGGCGGCCGCGTCTGGGCCGAAAGCATGCCCGAAGAAGGCGCCACATTTTACTTTACGCTCGGCGCATAGGCCTGAGCGGATCGCCGCGGGATAAGTCAGCCGCCGCAACACGGCGCCCGTGGCCCTGGCGCCAGCCGCCCTTGTGCTGCGTCGAATGGCCGGCGCATACTGGCCGCCACCGGACCGACCGCGCGCGCCGTTCCGCCAAGCCGAAACAAGGAGATCACCCCATGGCCCCCACGCTCGCCGCCCTCACCGGCTTCATCGCCTGGACCCTGTTCCTCCTCGTCGTGATGGAGACCATCCGCTCCAAGAAGGTCGTCACCGGGGAAGTCCCGGCCAACGGCTTCAGGCCAGACAACGCGAACCTTTCTCCCTTCATGCAGCGGCTCGCCCGCGCCCACGCCAACTGCCTGGAAGGCCTGCCGATCTTCGGCGGCCTCATGTTGGTCGCCGTGATCGCGGGGAAATCCGCGCTGACCGACCCGCTCGCCTTTGTCCTCCTCGGCGCGCGCATCGCGCAGTCGTCGATCCACCTCGCCTCCCTCTCCCCCACCGCCGTCACGCTCCGCTTCAGCGCTTTCGCGGTGCAGATGGGGATTGGGGTGTATTGGGCGTTTCTGCTTTTGGTCGCGTAGAAACGCGCGGAAATGCGAAAAGTCAGTCTCCACAGTACGGCGATTGCTTCGGCGTTTGACATGATGTAATCGTTCGATTACATTTATTTCATGTTCTCGATCAAGCCGCTTCCTGAATTCACCGCCTGGCTTGAAGGCCTTGCCGACGTACCCGTTCGCAGTGTGGTGGTCGCGCGGCTGAAGCGGCTTGAGCGCGGCCTGATGGGCGACGTGGTACCGGTTGGAGACGGCGTATCGGAACTGCGGATTCATCTGGGCGCAGGCTGGCGGATTTATTTCACGCAGCGCGGCACGCAACTGATCGTGCTGCTCGTCGGAGGCTCGAAGCGCACCCAGAAACGCGATATAAAGCGCGCCAAGGCACTGGCCGCGCTGCTGGACTGATTGGAGGAAACACACATGGCCAAACGCATCAAGGCAGTCGAACTGCCGGATTTCGACGCAGCCCGCTATCTCGACAGCGAAGAGGCCATCGCGGCCTACCTGACCGACATACTCGAAGCAAACGATCCCGCGCTGCTCGCGGCGGCGCTGGGCGACATTGCCCGCGCCCGCGGCATGAGCGAGATCGCCAAGGCCTCGGGTATTTCGCGCGAAGCGCTCTACAAGGCGCTGCGCTCCGATGCCCAGCCGCGCTTCGACACCATCAATCGCGTCTGCGCCGCGCTGGGTGTCAAGCTGGTGGCGCAGCCAACACATGTTTAATCCAACTGCACCGATCATGCAGACTCGGATTTCGCAATAGCCGTAGCCCTTTGCGTCATGAGCATACCTCCCGACGACCGACCTCCTCCAGAACTTGGGCGGCCCGGAGTGGAAGCCGTCACCATCGACGAAGCCGGTCGTAGGGTTGTGATTTTCAACCCGCTGCAATCTCAGGTTCAATGGCCCGGTGTGTTGGTAAGTTCATTCGACTACGAGAAGTTGGAGCCGCCCGCCAGGTTCTATGAACAGGCGCTTGCATTTCTCAACGCGGCCAAAGTGCTCTGCCAAGATGCCGGAACTAAGGGCGTCGCCAGCGGGGATATCACCTGGTCGCAAGGTTCCGTTTGTTACTACTGCGTTCATATCGCGACGGAACTTTTTCTCAAGGCCTGTGTATGGACTCATTCAGGCCAAAGTCCTAAGAACCACCATGATCTACAGAAGCTTTTTTCTGCGTATGCCGAGGCATTACCGGAGCCTGAGTTTCAGTTCCAGCTTCCCTTGGCCTGGCTGGAGACATCTTCGTCCTTCGAACGCATGCTCGATCGCAACCCAGATCAACTCTATCGGTATGGCATTGGAACAGATGGAAAAGGGTCCGCCCTCACGCATCAGTTCTCACCAGACACAGTTTTCAACCGTGTCACGCAATTGGAACGCATCTGGCCTCGGGCTTGGAATGCGCTTCACCGATCAGATCGGTCTGAGAGATAGGTAACAAACAATTCCAAGGATATTCTGCGATGAAGCTGTACTACGCACCTCACACCTGTGCACTCGCAGCAGGTAGCCCGTGTCGCCGTACCGCCTAGACTGCCTTTTCCCGCTGACCTACCCTCTCCCCCTACCCCTCTCCCTTGGGTGGGAGAGGGGAGAAGATCAACTCCGGCTGGCGCGCTGCACGCCGCCGATGTCGCCGATCAGCTTCAGCGCGCGCTGCAGCTGCGCCACGCCGCTCACCTCGATGGTGAACCCCATGCGCGCATTGCCCTGCTTCGACTGGGTGTTCACTGCCGTGACGTTGATTTTCTCGCGCGAGAGCACTTCCGAGATGTCGCGCAGCAGGGCCTGGCGGTCCTGCGCCTCGACGACGATGTCGACCGGGTAGAGTGCATCGGCACCGCCGCCCCATTCGGCGCTGATGACGCGCTCGGGGTTGCGCCCGCTCATGTTGCGGAAGTTGGTGCACTCCAGGCGGTGGATGGAGACGCCCTTGCCGCGCGTGACGAAGCCGGCGATGGCATCCGGCGGCGCCGGCTTGCAACAGCGGCCGAGCTGGGTGAGCAGCTTGTCCACGCCGACGATCAGCACGCGGCTGCCGGAAGCGGCCGCCTTGCTGCGCCTGGTCTGGATGACAGGCTCATCCGGCGCCGCGTCCGGCGTGCCGCGCAGCGCAGTCTGGATCAGGCGCTGGCCGACCTCGTTGCGCGCCGCCGCGAGGAACAGCGCATCGGCGCCGGCAAAACCCAGTTTGTGCGCCAACTCGTCGAGGTTGGCGCCGGACTGGCCCTCGCGCTGCATTTCGCGCATGACAACGGTGCGGCCCTGCGCCAGCGTCTCCGCTTCCTCCAGGCTGGTGAACCATTGCCGCACCTTGGCGCGCGCGCGCGCGCTGGCGAGGTAGCCCAGCTCCGGGTTGAGCCAGTCGCGCGAAGGCCCTCCCTGCTTGGCGGCGACGATCTCCACCGTCTGGCCGCTCTCCAGCGGCGTGTTCAGCGGCACCAGGGCGCCATTCACCTTGGCGCCGCGGCAGCGGTGGCCGAGGTCGGTGTGCAGGCGGTAGGCGAAGTCCACCGGCGTCGCGCCACGCGCCAGGTCGATGACGCGCCCCTGCGGCGTCATGACGTAGATGGTGTCGTCAAGGGCGGCGCGCTTGAACTGGCGCACCCACTCCGAGGAGTCGCTGATCTCGTCGCGCCAGGAGAGCAGCTGGCGCAGCCAGGCGATCTTGTCGTCGTAGTGCGCGTCCGACCCCGTCTTCTCCTTGTAACGCCAGTGCGCGGCGACGCCCAGCTCGGCGTGGCGGTGCATCTCGTGGGTACGGATCTGCACTTCCAGCGCACGCCCGCCCGGGCCGATCACCGCGGTGTGCAGTGAGCGGTAGTCGTTGCCCTTGGGATGCGAGATATAGTCGTCGAACTCCTTCGGGATCGGCTGCCAGATGTGGTGAGCGATGCCGAGCGCCGTATAGCAGTCGCGCACCTCGTCGACCAGCACGCGCAGCGCGCGTACGTCGTAGACCTCGTCGAAGTCGATGCGCTTCGCGCGCATCTTGCTGTAGATGCTGTAGATGTGCTTGGGTCTGCCGACCACCTCGGCCTTCACGCCGGCCATCGCCAGCTCCGCCTTCAGCCGTGCGATGGCCTCCTCGATGAACTGCTCGCGCTCGACGCGGCGTTCGTCGAGCATTTTCGCGATGCGCTTGTAGGTCTCCGGATCGAGGAAGCGGAAGGAGAGATCCTCGATTTCCCACTTCAGATGCCAGACGCCGATGCGGTTGGCAAGCGGCGCGTAAATGTCCAGGCTCTCGCGCGCCAGTTCGGTGCGTTCCGTCTCCGGACGGTCGGCGAGAAAGCGCAGGGTCTGCGTGCGGCTGGCCAGTCGCAGCAGCACGACGCGGATGTCCTCGGACATGGCCAGCAGCATCTTGCGCAGCACTTCGGCCTGGGCCTTGGCGCTCTGTGCGCGCTCGCCGGCGTTGGTCGCCAGCCGCAGGCCTTTCAGCCGGCGCAGGCCGTCGACCAGCTCGGCCGCCGGCGCGCCGAAGCGCGCACCGAGTTTTTCCGTGGCGTCTTCCAGGTAGTCCGATACGGCGAAGAGCAGCGCCGCCTGGCGCGTCTCGAGGTCGAGGCGCAGCGAGGCCGCCACCAGCGCCATGCCCAGGGCGTGATGCCAGACCGGCTCGCCGGTGCCGAGGCTTTGCCCGCCGTAGAGGGCATGCGCGAATTCGGCGGCTGCCGCGAGCTGCTCGCGCGACGCCGCCGGCAAGCCTTCGGCAAGCAGATCCAGCGGCGCCTCATCGGCGCCGGCCTTGGCGATGGAATGGGTGACGGAGACCACTGGTGCCAGCCGTTGTTTCTGTGGTGCGTGCGGGAAAGGGATGAGACCGATAGGCGAATTATCGCCGAAAAGCGGGATTTCGCCGTGCTGGGGAGACTGACTTTTCCGCTGTATCCCCCTCTCCCCCTGCCCCGCTTCGCGCCCACGGCCGGCTTTACACAGCCGGCCGGCTCAGTCGGCGCGAAGCATGCTTCGCGAAAACCCGCCTTTGCCCCCGCGAGCGGGGCGAGGGGAGTGGATCGGTCAGCGCCGCGCTGCCTTGCGCGCCGGCTTGGCGGCGGGCTTGTGGCGCAGCTCGCCGCCGGCTTTCTCGACCAGGCCGTCGAGCGCGTCGCCCAGGGTCGGGCGCTCCTCGCGGTAGTAGAGGCCGAGGGCCGGGGTCGCATCGTCCATGGCGTAACGCATGGCCGCCAGACGGTCGGCAGGATCGTGGTCGGCCGGCAGGTCGCGCACCTGCATGCCGAGGTTCTGGTAGGTGCGGTGCGTCTTGTCGAAAGTGACGCAGGGCGAAAGGATGTGCAGGTAGGAAAAGCCGCGGTGCGCCATCGCCTGGGTGATCATGCTGCGAAGGTGGTCGGGCCGCCCGGCGTAAGCCTGGCCGACCCAGCTGGCGCCGTAGGCGAGCACCATCAGCAGCGGGTTGAGCGGCCGGTCGGGGTTCTCGTAGGGGCTGGTCGGGGTGCGGAAGCCGACCGCCGAGGTGGGCGAGGTCTGGCCCTTGGTCAGACCGTAGATGCCGTTGTCGAACAGCAGGTAGGTCATGTCGACGTTGCGTCGCGCGGCGTGCGGCACGTGGCCGCCGCCGATGGCAAAGCCGTCGCCGTCGCCGCCCACCGCCACCACCGTCAGCGCCTCGTTGGCCGTCTTGACGCCGGTGGCCACCGGCAGCGCGCGGCCGTGCAGAGTGTGCATGCCGTAGGTGTTCACGAAGAACGGGAAGCGCGAGGAGCAGCCGATGCCGGAGACCACCACGGCGTTCTCGTTGGGGATGCCCAGCTCGCACAGCGAGGCGGCCACCGCCTCGACGATGGAGAA
>JADLGU010000336.1 GCA_020849155.1 Rhodocyclaceae bacterium
GAAGGCCAGCGAGCGGCCGTGGGTGGTGTGCACGGTGTTGAAGTCGAGGTGGCCGGGCATGCGCGAGGTGCAGCCGATGCCGGAGACCATGGCGACGTTGTTCTTCAGCGTCTCCAGCCCGGCCGGGTCCATGTAATCCACGCCGAGCTTGCGGCCGAGCTGGCGCATCAGCGCCACCTGGATGGAGCGCTGCATGTTGCCGAGGCCGCAGCCCTCGCACCAGATGCTGCGGCGCATGGCCTGGCGGCGCAGGTCGGGCATTTCCAGCGAGCAGACGGTGGGGGCGTTCATCGAACGATCTCCTGGTAAATGTCGCGCGGCGCGATGAGGCGGGTGTCGACGCGGTGCAGGCCGACGACTTCGCAGGGCGCCTTGCCCGCCGCCTGCGCCGCCTGGTAGGCGAGGCGCTCGACTTCGAGCCGGTACTGGCCGAGGTTGAGCTCGGCGACGATGACCTTCTTCGCCCGCGCCAGGTGCGGCAGGAAGGCGCCGGCATCCGAGGGCCACAGCGTGATCGGCCGCAGCAGGCCGGCCTTGACGCCCTGGGCGCGCGCTTCGAGCACGGCGTCCTTGGCGGCGCGGCCGGTGATGCCGTAGGCCACCACCAGCACCTCGGCGTCGTCGGCCATGAAGTTCTCGGTCTTGAGGATGTCGGCGCGCGCCTCTTTGGTGTCGAGCTTGGCGTGGATGCGCTTCTGCAGCTGGTCGATCAGGCGCATGTCCTTGGTCGGCAGGCCCTTGCGGTTGTGGTAGAGGCCGGTGAAATGCGTGCGGTAGCCCTCGCCGAAGGGCGCCAGCGGCGGCACGCCGGAAGCGGTCTGGCCGAAGGCCTCGTAATCCTCCGGCGCGCCGGCCGGATAGGGGCGGTTGACGATGGGCACCAGATCCAGCGGCGGCAGCACCAGCGGCTCCTTCATCTGGCCGACCTTGGCATCCGGCAGCAGCACCACCGGCGTGCGGTACTTCTCCGCGATGTTGAAGGCGCGCACCGTCTCCTCCCAGCACTCCTGCGCCGTGGCCGGGGCGATGGCGACGATGGGGTGGTCGCCGTGGGTGCCCCAGCGCGCCTGCATCACGTCGGACTGGCCGACGTCGGTGGGGCCGCCGGTCGACGGCCCGCCGCGCATGACGTTGACGACGACGAGGGGGATTTCCAGGATGCAGGCGTAGCCGAGGTTCTCCTGCTTGAGCGAGAAGCCCGGCCCGGAGGTGCCCGTGAAGGCCTTGACGCCGCCCAGCGACGCCCCGATGGCCGCGGCGATGCCGGCGATCTCGTCTTCCATCTGCAGGTAGCTGCCGCCGTGGCCCATGATGTAGCGGGCCGAGTATTCCAGCACCTCGGTGGAGGGCGTGATCGGATAGCCGCCGAAGAAGCGCGCCCCGGCTTCGAGCGCCGCCTGGGCGATGGCGTCGTTGCCGCCGAGGGTGGTGCGCCGCACCTGCGTGAGGCGCCCGGCCTGGATGGCCTCCTGCACTGCATTCACCCGCCGCAGATCAATGACCTGCGCCGGGCCCGCCGCCGGCGCGCGTTGCGCCGCCGCGGACTCCGCCGCTGCTACTGACATGGTTTCCTCGCTTCGACAAGCGCCCCGCCGCCGGGCCTCACGGCTTCATTTCAGGCGCAGAATTTTGATGTATAAGCAATTTCCCCTACCGACAACCGTAGCGCGCACGATAGCCGAGTCGGCGGGAATTCTCAACTTTGCTGATGGGGGTATTTGGCGGTCTTTTGACCTGGGGCAAAAGTCGGTCTGCGCGGGACGGCGAAGGCTTAGCGCTCCTCCGGCGGCTTGAGCCGGCGGAAGGCGCGCCAGAGCAGGAGGTCGTAGGCGATCTTCATGCCGGCGCCGACGAACAGCGGCGCGGCGAGCGAGGCGGCCTGCATCAGCCAGCCGGCGAAAGTGGGCGCCACCGCCCAGCCGCCGAGGCGCACCAGGTGCGTCACGCCGGAGGCCCAGGTGCGTTCCTCGGGCGCCACCACCGCCATGACGTAGGACTGGCGCGTCGGCACGTCCATCTCGACCAGGCCCTCGCGCAGCAGGAAGAGGATCGCCGCCACCCAGAAGTTCGGCGCGAAGGCCACCGAGGCGAGCAGCAGGCTCGACGGGATGTGGGTGAACACCATGGTGTTCACCAGGCCGATGCGTCCGGCCAGCCAGGCGGCGCCGAGGTGCGAGAGGGCGTTGAGCACGCGCGCGGCGAAGAACAGGCCGCCGATCCAGGCGGCGGAGACGGCGAAGCGCTCGAAGAAGAAATAGGACAGCAGCGCCGAGCCGAGGAAGCCGCCGGCGATGGAGTCGATGGCGAACAGCGCCGAGATCTTCCAGACGATCCGCTTGCTCTCGGGCGAGACCGGCCGGGGCGGACCGCCGGCGCCGCCCTCCGCCGCCGGCGAGAGCGCGAGGGCCAGCGGCGCGCCGGCGGCCAGCAGCCCCGCATACAGCAGGAACATGGCGCGGAAGGCCTGCGTCTCGTCGACGCCGAACGAAGCGAGCAGCGTCGGCGCCGCCGCCAGCAGCGCGCCGAGGGCGTGGCCGATGTCGGTCAGCACGTTGTAGCGGACGAAGGCCTGGGTGCGGCCGGCATCGTCGGTGGTCGCCGGCAGGATGGCCTGCTCCAGCACCAGCGCCGCGCCGCGGTCGCGGCCCATGCCGTTGAGGATGCCGACGAAGGCCGCCGCCGCCATCGCCCAGGGTTCGGAGACGAGCGCCGCGCCGAGGCCGCCGAGCGCGCCCAGCAGCGACAGCCCGAACAGGCAGCGCCGCCGGCCGAGGCGGTCGCCGGCCCAGGTGACCACCAGCAGCGCCAGCGTCGCGCCGGCCAGTCCGGCCGAGAGCACGGCGCCGATGGCGGCGGCGGAGAAGCCGAGGCGCGCCAGAGTCAGTCCCAGCAGCACGCCGGCCATGCCGGTGGCCAGGGCGCGCAGGAAGGCGGCGGCGCAGATGAGGCGGCGGTCGTCCATGGCCAACGAATGCTTGTAATGATTGCTACTAGATTGTAGAATTATTTACATGACCCCGCAATCCCCGGCGGCCGGCTGGCTGCTGCTCATCACCACCCTGCCGACGAAGAACGCCACGGCGCGCATGCGCCTGTGGCGCGCGCTCAAGGCGCACGGCTGCGCCACCCTGCGCGACGGCGCCTACCTGCTGCCGAACGCGCCCGTCGCCGAGCATGCCCTGTCGCGGCTGGCGCAGGACACCGTGGCCGCCGGCGGCGCGGCGCACCTCCTGCGGGTGGCGGCGGAGGCGGCGCAGGACGCGGCCTTCCGCGCGCTGTTCGACCGCGGCGCCGACTACCGCGCCCTGCTCGACGCCATCGCCGCCTGCCCGCGCGACGAGGGTGCCGCGGCGAAGGCCCTCAAGGGCCTGCAGCGCGATTTCGCCGCCGTCGCCGCGACGGATTTCTTCCCCGGTGCGGCGCAGGCGCAGGCGCGCACGGCGCTCGCCGACCTGGAAGCGCGGCTGCTGCGCGGCGAGCCGCACGCGGCGCAGAAGCGCCTGCGCCGTCTTGCGCAGGCTGACTTTCAGGGCCGCATCTGGGCGACGCGCCAGCGGCCGTGGGTGGACCGCCTGGCCAGCGCCTGGCTGATCCGCCGCTTCATCGACCGGAAGGCGCGCTTTGTCTGGATCGCGCGGCCGCAGGATTGCCCGAAGAAGGCGCTCGGCTTCGACTTCGACGGCGCCGCCTTCAGCCATGTCGGCAGCCGCGTCACCTTCGAGGCGCTGGCCGCCAGCTTCGGCCTGGAGGCCGACGCGGCGCTGGCGCGCATCGCGCGCATCGTGCATTTCCTCGACGTCGGCGGCGCGCCGGTGGACGAGGCGGCCGGCGTCGAACTGCTGCTCACCGGCCTGCGCAAACAACATGCGGACGACGACGCGCTGCTGCGCGCAGCGATGCGCCTGTTCGATTCCCTTTACGCCTCCCACGCGGAGACCCCGTCATGAACGATTCCGCCGCCCCGGCCGCCCCGCCCTACCCGACCTTCTTCGAGGCCTTCCGCTACTGGCTCAAGCTCGGCTTCATCAGCTTCGGCGGCCCGGCCGGGCAGATTGCCATCATGCACCAGGAACTGGTGGAGAAGCGCCGCTGGATCTCCGAGCGGCGCTTCCTGCACGCCCTCAACTACTGCATGGTGCTGCCCGGCCCGGAGGCGCAGCAGCTGGCCATCTACATCGGCTGGCTGCTGCACCGCAGCTGGGGCGGCATCGTCGCCGGCACGCTGTTCGTGCTGCCTTCGCTGTTCATCCTGGCGGCGCTCACCTGGATCTACCTGGCCTTCGGCGAGGTGACCCTGGTCAAGGGCATCTTCAACGGCATCAAGCCGGCGGTGGTGGCCATCGTCGTCTTCGCCGCCTGGCGCATCGGCAGCCGGGCGCTGAAAAACAGGCTGCTGTGGGGCTTCGCGGCGGCCTCCTTCGTCGCCATCTTCGCCTTCCACGTGCCCTTCCCCTACATCGTGCTCGCCGCCGGTGTGCTGGGCTATGTCGGCGGGCGGCTCCGTCCGGCCCTGTTCGCGACGGGCGGCGGGCATGGCGCCGCCGGCAAGGGCCACGGCCCGGCGCTGATCGACGACGACACGCCGCCGCCGGCGCACGCCCGCCACAGCCACCTGCATCTGGCGAAGCTGCTCTTCGCCGGGCTGGCGCTTTGGGGCGCTGCGATGTGGCTGATTTCCGAGCCGACGCTGCGCCTCATGGGCGAATTCTTCACCAAGGCGGCGCTGGTCACCTTCGGCGGCGCCTATGCCGTGCTGCCCTACGTCTACCAGGGCGGCGTCGAGACCTACGGCTGGCTCAGCGGCACGCAGATGATCGACGGCCTGGCGCTGGGCGAGACGACGCCGGGACCGCTCATCATGGTGGTGGCCTTCGTCGGCTTCGTCGGCGCGTGGACCAAGGAAATCTTCGGACCCGACGCGCTGTTCCTGGCGGGCTTCGCGGGCGCGAGCGTGGCGACCTTCTTCACCTTCCTGCCCAGCTTCCTTTTCATCCTCGCCGGCGCGCCGCTGGTGGAGGCGACCCACGGCGACCTGAAGTTCACCGCGCCGCTCACCGGCATCACCGCCGCGGTGGTCGGCGTGATCCTCAACCTGGCGATCTTCTTCGGCTGGCACGTGATCTGGCCCAAGGCGACGGCGGCCGCGCCGTTCTCCGGCGGCTTCGAATGGTTCTATGCCGCGATATCGGTGGCCGCCTTCCTGGCGCTTTGGAAATACAAGCAGGACATCATGAAGGTCATCGGCGCCTGCGCCGCCATCGGCCTGGCCTACACCTACGTCGCCTGAGGAAACAACCATGGGCCACGCTCCGCTGCGGCCGGTCGGGAAAGCGAAGCCGGAAACTTCCGAGGCCCCGCAATGAAAAGGAGCACGCCATGAAATGGATCACCCGCGAGCGCCCGAAGATCGACCGCATCGCCTGCCCCTGGCTGGTGGCGCGCTTCGTCGATGAGTCGCCGGAATTCCTCTATGTGCCGGCCGGCGAGGTGATGAAGGTGGCCGCCGAAACCAGCGCGATCCCCTACGACGTGCCGGGCGTCGAGCTCGGCCACCACGGCGAGCGCTGCAGCTTCGACGCCTTCATCGCCAAGTACCGGATCAAGGACGCCGCGCTCGACAAGCTGGCCCTCATCGTCCGCGCCGCCGACTGCAGTCAACCGCAGCTGGCGAAGGAAGCCGCCGGCCTGCTCGCCATCTCCAAGGGCCTGTCGCTCAACTTCGCCGACGACCACGAGATGCTGCGTCACGGCATGGTGGTCTACGACGCGTTGTATGCCTGGTGCGCGGACACCCCCTGAAGCAAGGCTGCTCATCGTCGCCACGTTGGCGGGAATCAACCAGACGCGGACGCGGGTCTGTTGAAACCGGTGACGCTGAAATATGAGCCGAAACGTCCGCTACCCGCCGAAGAAACCGACCCCCACCAGCACCAGCAGCAGCAGTCCGACACCGATCAGGGTCAGGCCGAGGATCACCGCGCCGGTGTGGAACTGTTTCGAGGGCGCGTCCACCAGGTATTTCCCGATCTCGCCGGAATCCACCATGCGCTGATAGTGCGCCGGATGGTCGTGGCGGAACTCCTCCAGCGACTGCGTGCCGGTGAACATCACCACGTCGGGCGGCGGCAGCTTGTCCGGGCGGAAGTGGTTGTTGAAGAAATGCACCGTGAACAGGAACACCGCCGCCAGGAAGGCTTCCTCGCCGTGCACCAGGGTGGCGACGTTGAACACCCAGCCGGGCAGGTACTGCGCCGTGACGTGCGGGAAGGCCAGCATGAGGCCGCTCCAGCCGATGATGTTCACGCCCCAGAACACCGCCCAGTAGTCGAACTTCTCGTAATAGGCCCAGCGGTCGAACAGCGGCCGCGGCCCTCGGCCGACGAACCACTTGAACATGCCCCAGCAGTCGGCGAAGTCCTTCCAGTTCGGGATCAGCGAATCCGGCCCGAACCAGCGGAAGCTGCGGTCGCGCAGCAGCTTCTGCATGACGTAGATGAAGTGGATGAGGAAGATGCCGACGAAGAGCGCGGCGCTAATCCGGTGCACCAGGCCGAGTATCTTCGGCCCGCCGAAGGCCTTGGCCACCAGCGGCGCCCAGGTGCTGTCGGCATACAGCGCCGTCGTGCCGGTCAGCACCAGGGTCATGGTGATCAGGGCGAAGGCGAGGTGCGCCACGCGCCAGCCCCAGTGGAAGCGGCGGAAGTGCTTCTGCGGGTCCAGCACCAGGCCCTTGGTGTCGATGTGCGCGCGCGGCTTGCCGGTCCTGCGGTCATGCCACTCGCGGTAGTACCAGAGGCCGGAATGCGCCCAGAAGAAGGCGAAGACGAAGATCAGCAGGCCGACCATGAACTTGCCGGCGATGTACATCTCCGGGTATTTCTTGAAGTCGTGCGTGTTGGCGTGCGGCCCGAAGGTGACGAAGCCCGGCGTCGCGTCGCGCATGCCCGGCTTCTTGTCGCTGTGGCACTTCGAGCAGGTCTTCAGCCGGTTCTTCGGGTTGATGGTCGATTTCGGATGGTCGGCCGGCAGGATCTTGTGGCTCTCGTGGCAGTCGGCGCACTTGGCGGCATAGGCGTAGCCGAGGCGGCTCACCTGGCCGTGATAGGTGTCGGCGAAGCTCCTCAGGCCTTCCTTGTGGCATTCGCCGCAGGCCTCGATGTTGCGCAGCTTGAAGGTCTCCGAGGCGGTGGCGGCGATGCTGTGGGCGCTGTGGCAGTCGGTGCACACCGCGCTCTTGACGTTGCCGTTCTCCAGCAGCTCCTCGCCGTGGATGGAGGCGGCATAGGCCTCCAGCTGGTCCTCGTGGCATTTCGCGCCGCAGGTGTCGGGGATGCCCTTGTGCCAGACGGTGCGCCGCGCCGTGCCCTTGGGCGGCACGTTGAACTCATGGGAATTGTGGCAGTCCTCGCAGGTGGCCATCGGGCGCGAGGGATCGTCCTTGTCCGGCTTGGCGTGGAAGGAATTCCGGTAGGCCTCGGCGTTGCGCACGACCTGGCCGAGGCGCTCCTTCTCGGCGGTGAGTTTCTCCTGCTTTGCGGTTTCCCACAGCGCCTCGTGGCAGGTGACGCAATTGGCCGGCTTGACGTCCTTCGCCTTGACGTGGTTGGCCTGGCTGTCGACGATTTCCTTGTGGCACGCGACGCACTGCATCTCGCCGTGGATGCCCTTGCCGAACCTGCCGGCGTTGATGTGCGCCAGTTCTCGCTTCTCGTCGTCCTTGCCCGGCACCTCGATTTTCTTCTTGCCGGCCTCGTGGCAGCTGAGGCAGCCGGCATTGTCCAGCTTGTCGGCGGCAGCAAGCACCGGCGCCGGCGAAAGCCATGCCAGGCAGGCGGCGCCGGCCAGGATCAGCGACAGGAAGGGTGTCGTTCTCATGGTCCGGCGCTCCTGCTATCAGTGGGAAAGCATCCAGCGGGCGACGTTGGTCTGCACCTTGACGTCCTTGGTGTCGATGATCTTGTGATCCTCTTCCTTGCCGTCGTCGAGCTTCACCTTCTGCCCGGCGGTCATGTGCTTGATCGCCTCCTTCTCGTCGAGCTTCTTCTCCTTGTACTTGGCGGCGATCTTCTTCAGCGCCGGCCCTTTCTTGGCCTTCGTGGCGTGATGGCACTTGTGGCAGTCGTTGTCCTTGAAGACGTTCTCCGCGGCATCGGCATCGAACTGCTGGGCGAAGGCCGGCACGGACAGGCTCAGTCCGCCGGCGAGGGCGGCAATGGCGACGAGGGGGCGAAGGTTGCGCTTCATTTCTGGTTCTCCATATTCGAGGGTTGGAACGATCCCGGCCGCCTGGCGGCGGCCGGGAGGAGCGGACTCACGGCAGCTTCACCGCCACAATGTCGGCCTTGGCGCCGATGCCCAGCGTCTTCGTGTAGGACACGTAGTGGCCGCGCGTGGTGATGTTGTCGTCGTGCAGGGCGAAACCGACGCTGTACACGCCGCCCGGCTTGAGCGCCTTGTCGTCCGGGTTGGCCAGATTGAGCGGGCGCACCAAGACGACCGTCCACATGCCGTCCTTCCAGATGCCGTAGGCCTTGTTGTCGGCCGCCGAGCCCGTGGCGTCCGCCGGCTGCAGGACGTATCTCGGCAGCATGTCGCCCGCCTTCCAGCCGGCGTTCGGATCGAACGGCACGGCGTTGGCGCCCTTGATCAGGAAGTTGTCCTTGGTGCGAACCTGATCGGCGCTGACCGCCCTAGCGCCGAACCTGGCGGCATCGAACATGAAGTTGGGCTGCTTGGTGGCCGCATTCATGTTCGAGGCGAAGTGGTTCTTGCCCGCATCGAAGTTGCGCCATTCGAGCACGTAACCGTCGTCCGCGCCGCCGACGGGGTTGCTGCGGTGGGCGCGCCACTGGACCAGGTCGACAAAGCCGCCGGCGGCCTTGATCTTCGCGAGTTCGTCCGGCAACTTGCCGGTCCGCCAGTCGGAGGGATTGCTGCGCGAGGCCGGCAGGTACTTGCGCACGTCGGACTTCTTGTAGGCCTTCATCGCCGCGTTGGCCGCCACATCCTCTTTCGTGGCGGGGTTCAGGTCGCGCTCACCCTCGTGGCAAGTGAGCCAGCAGCCCTGTTCCTTGAACATCGGCACCTTGCCGTCGTCGAGCATGAACGACATGCGCGCCTCGTAAATGGCCGGCTGCTTGCCTTCCTGGACGGGCTTGTCGAGGCGCGGGGCGCCGTAGGTTTTCCACTCCTTGCCGTCGAAGCGGTAGTAGGGGTACTCGATGTCGTTGCTGCCCTTCCACTGATAGCGCAGATAGACGTTCTTGTCGTCGTAGGCGGCCTGGATATTCACGTCCACATGGCCCGGCTTGCCGGGCAGGGCGATCGGCTCGAGGGGATGCTTGCCGCTGAGGATCTTGGCGCCCTGGCGCTGCTCTTCCTTGGCGTCGTCGTGGCAGGAGACGCAGGAATCGCCGCGCGCCGTCTCGCTGGCGGCGCCCTTGTGCGCCGCCGGGTCGCGCAGCCATTCGTAGGAGGATTTGCCGGGATAGAACAGCACCAGCTTGTTTGCCGGCACCTTGTTCCAGTCGATGCCCGTGGTGTCGGCGCCGCGGGTGGGCCCGCCGGCGCAGGCGACGAGTCCGGCGGCGGCGACTGCGGCTACGCTCGCTGCCAGAATTTTCATTTTAGGATCGGAAAAGCTTGAAGTGCGTTGGTCCATTTCGATCGCCTCCTTGAAGGTTATCTTGCGGATACGCCTGATGATGCAATCCCTGTGCCATCGGTGCTACATGGTTTTCCCCTTTGCTGCAGTGCCGAATTGCTACCAGGAATTGTCGCTAAAATATGTCATGTGTCGTTTTTTAGTGACAACCCCCAGCGTTTGACCTTGACGTAAAAGTTCTGCCGCGGGATGCCGCTCAGCCGCGCCGCCTCCGATACATTGCCGCCGGTCGCATCGAGCAGGCGCTGCAGGTAGTCGCGCTCGAATTCGGCGCGGGCATCCTGATAGCTCAGGCCGGCCCCGGTCACCGTCGCGGTTTCGCGGGGCGACTGTGCCGGCGCGCCTTCAGGAAAGAGATGCATGCTGTCCACCGGCCCGCCGGCATGCAGGGCCACGGCGCGCTCGATGCAGTGCTGCAGCTGGCGCACGTTGCCCTCCCAGCGGGCGCCCTCCAGGGCCTGCATGGCGGCCGGCGTGAATGGCCCGCATGCCTTGCCGAACTTGGCGTTGTAGCGGTCGAGGAAGTGCGTGGCGAGCGCCACCACGTCGCCCTCGCGGCTGCGCAGCGGCGGCAGGGTGAGCGACACCACGGCGATGCGGTAGTACAAGTCCTCGCGGAAGCGGCCGGCCTTCACTTCGGCAAGCAGCGGGCGGTTGGTGGCGCAGATCAGGCGGAAATCGGCCCGGCGCGACTGCGTGCTGCCGATGCGCATGAAGCTGTGGTCCTGCAGCACGCGCAGCAGGCTCGACTGCAGCTTCGGGCTCATGTCGGCGATCTCGTCGAGGAACAGGTTGCCGCCGTCGGCCTTCTCGAAATAGCCGGCGGTGGCCTGGCTGGCGCCGGTGAAGGCCCCCTTCTCGTAGCCGAACAGCAGGCTCTCCAGCAGGCTCTCCGGCAGGCCGCCGCAATTGACTTCGAGGAAGGGCTTGTCGGCGCGGCCGCTGAGCGCGTGGATCAGCCGCGCGGCGAGGTCCTTGCCGGTGCCGCTCTCGCCTTCCAGCAATACGGTGGTGTCGAGGCCGGCGACCTGGCGCAGCTGGCCGAGCACGCGCTCCATGGCGGCCGAGCGGCCGATCAGAACGGGCAGTCCGGCATTGTCCGCCAGCCGCGCGCGCAGGCCGTCGATCTCGCGATAGGCGCGGTCCAGCTCGAGCGCCTTGCCGATGACGGCCTCGAGCGCCTCCAGGTCGTCGAAGGGCTTGGTCAGGTAATCGAACAGCCCCTCGCGCACCGCCGCCACGGCGTCGCGCACCTCGGCGAAGCCGGTCATCAGGATGCCGACCAGCTGCGGCCGCTGGGCGCGGAACTCGCGCAGCAGGTCGATGCCGTTGGCGTCGGGCAGGCGCTGGTCCATCAGCACCAGGTTGTAGTCACCGGCGGCGAACAGGCGCCGCGCCTCGGCGCCGTCGCCGGCCAGGCTGACGCTGGCCGACCTGGCGAGCAGCCGGTCGAGCAGGAGGCGGGTGTGGCGGTCGTCGTCGACCACCAGGATCTTCGGCATGTCGGAGCGCCGCGTTTTCAATTGGGATCTGGCAGCCATATTGCAAAACGCGTGCCATGCCCCGGCTCGCTCTCCACCGTCACCTGGCCCTCGTGCAGCAGGGCGACGTGCTGCACCACCGGCAGGCCGAGGCCGGTGCCGTCGCTGCGCGTGGCGTAGAAGGGCTCAAAAATCTTTTCCAGCGCTTCCGGCGGCATGCCGCGGCCGCGATCCGCCACCGACAGCGTCCAGCCGGGCAGGTTGCGTTCCTTGTCCGTGCCGCGCTCGAGGCCGATGACGATCCCCTCCCCCCCGTCCGGCGTCGCCTGCGCCGCATTGACGAGCAGGTTGAACAGGGCATGGCGGATCAGCACCGGGTCGACCGTCAGCACCGCCGGCCCCTCGGGCAACTTCACCTCGACCGGCAGGTGCCGGCGCTCGGCCTGTCTGAACAGCAGCACGGTGTCCTCGATCAGCCCGGCCATGTCGGTCGGCTTGCTCTCGAAGCAGGACACCTTGGAAAACCCCAGCATGCGCTTGACGAAATCGCGGCAGTCCTCGCCGGCGCCGCGAATCTCGCGCAGCAACTCGCGCGTGCGCGCCGGATCGTCGGCCTCGCGCTCGGCCAGCTCGGCCAGGTTGACCACGCCCACCAGCGGGTTGTTGAGCTGGTGGGCGATGCCGCCGACCATGGTGCCGACGGCCGACAGCTTTTCCAGCTGCAGGATGCGCCGGTGCTCGCTGTCGAGGCGCAGCAGGCGGTGCTCCAGGTCGTGCTGGCGGCGGTAGTCGCGCTCGACGCGCTCCAGCGCCAGGAAGAAGACGCCGAGCACGCCGCCGGCGGCGAGCAGGCTGATCAGGATCACCGCGATCATCGACCACTGGAAGGTCGATTCCAGCGCGGTGATGTCGCGCATCACCACCAGATCGCCGAGGTGGCGCCCGCCGGCATCGTTGATCGGCACGCTGGCGAGGTGGATGGAGCGCCCCCGTTCGTGGACCTCGGCGGTGCCGCCGGCGAGCAGGCGCTGCAGCAGAGGCTCGTCGAGGCCCGCCGGCAGCTCCCGCGCCGTCTGCGCCAGCACGGCATGGCTGTCGAAACGCTCCCAGCTGCCGTGGCGCTGCAGCAGCGCCATGCCGCGCCGCCATTGGTCGAGCGTCATAAAACTCTTGTCCGCCAGCACCAGCAGGTCGATGCCCAGGCTGTCGCGGATCTCGTCGATCAGATGCTCGATTTCCTCGCCGACCTCGAGGTAGCCGAGCAGCTTGCCGTCCTGCCGCCAGGGCGCCACCAGGCGCAGCGTCAGGGTGCCCATCGGGCCCAGTTCCAGGCCGTGCGCCGGCTGCTGGCCCTCCCTCGCCTTCAACATGGTGACGCGGTGGATCTCGTCGCCGAAAACGGCCGGGCTGTGGAAGCGGAACAGGCTGACCAGGTCCGGCCGGATGAAATACAGGTGGGTGATCTTGTGCTCGGCGCTCAGCTCGCGGAACAGCCCGCCGCCCTGCTGCGCCAGCGCGCCGCGATCCTGCCGGCGAAAGGCCTCGATGAGCGCCTCGTTGATCATCAGGGCGCGCAAGGTGGCCATCATCTTGTTGGTGTCCTTGTCGAGCTTCTGCGCGAAGAGCTTGACCACCGCCGCCGAGCGCTCGGCCAGGTCGCGGTCGCGGATGCTCGCCTCGATGCGGTAGATGGCCGCGGCGAACACGCCCATGACGAAGACCAGCATGAGCGCGAAGGGGCCGATGAACCTGGCCTTGACGCGCCGCGGCTGGCGGGCGGGGGGAATGGAATTCATGCCCGGCAGTGTGCCCGAGTCGCCCGCATCGGACAACGCGCCTGGCTGCGGGGATGCCCAGGCCGCGGCGATCCGCCTCAGGCGGCCGGCTGCCGTTCGAGAAAAGGGCGGTGGTCCCGGGCGGCACCCAGGATGTGGCCGGTCCACCACAGGGCGAGGAAGGTCTGCAGCTCTTCCCGGTCGAAGTTGTCGGTGGTGATGATTTCGTCGGCGAGGTAGGCGAACTCCCCGCATTCGTTGCGGTAGCCCTCGAGTTCGGGATAGCCGGCCTGGGCCAGCAGCGCCTCCTCGGCGGCGAAGTGCTCACGCGCCAGGCGCATCAGCTCCTTGAAGACCTCGTCGAAGCGCCGGTCGTCCGCCGCGTCGAGGCAGTCGGCCAGGGCGTTGCAGCGGTCGAGGAGGGCCCGGTGCTGCTCGTCGAGGGCGGCGTTCCCCACGCCGAGATGCGGCGCCCACTGCACCCGATTGGCCATGCTCAGAACCCCAGCGACTCGACCACGGCGACGAGGTCGGCGAAGCTGGCCGCCTCGAGCTTGGCCGCCAGCGCCGGCTTGTCCAGGCCCTCGCATTCGAAGGCCGTCATGCGCACCTCGAAGGGCAGCTCGCGGATCTCCAGCGTCGACATGAAGCCGATGTTGCAGATGTGGGCGATGCACTGGCGCTCCGGCTCGGAAAGATCGAGGCCGTGGCGCTTCATGATCTCCATGTAGCGCTCGGCGGCAAGGTTGAGCCGGCCGCTGATCTCCATGGTGTTCTTCTTGCCCTCGGTGAGGATGGCCAGCGGCGGCCCGAAGAAGACCTGAGTCTTGCCGACCTTGCGCGTCTGCTCGTCCCGCGTCAGCGCCGGGGCGACCCACGTGGGGTCGCCCCTGGCCGGTTTCTCGGGTGAATCCGACATCGGCGGACGTCAGTGGGCGATCGGGTGCAGCAGCTCGTGCTTGGCGTCTTTCATGCCCTTCGGCAGCTGGGGCGACGGTTCGGGCTGCAGCTGGACGAAGCCGCGGTGGCGCGCGCCGTCCTGCACGTTGTGCGGGTTGTGGCACTCGGTGCAGGTGAACCAGCGCTTCTTGCCGGTGCTGGTGAACTCGCCGATGCGCTTGCC
>JADLGU010000337.1 GCA_020849155.1 Rhodocyclaceae bacterium
GAACGTCTCGCGGCCCGTGGTCGTTTCGGACATCGTGCGCACGCCCTGAGTTGAGCGAGCAAAGCGAACTCGCCGCCTGGCTGCGCCTGACGCTCACGCCGGGCATCGGCGGCGAGACGCAGCGCAAACTGCTCAAGGCCTTCGGGCCGCCCTCCAACCTCTTCAGCACTTCCGCCACCGGACTGGCGCGCGTCCTGCCGCCGGGCGAGGCCGAACGCCTGCTCGGCCACGATGCCGCTTCCGCAATCGACGCCGCCCTAGCCTGGAGCCGGCAAGCCGGCAACCGCATCCTGACCCTGGCCGATGCCGACTATCCGCAACGCCTGCTCGACACCGCCGACCCGCCTTCCGTCCTCTACGCCAAGGGCCGCGCCGAACTGCTCAACCAGCCTGCCCTGGCGGTGGTCGGTTCGCGCAACGCCACGCCGCAGGGCGCCGCCAACGCCGAGGCCTTCGCCGCGGCACTGGCCGATGCCGGTCTGACCATCGTCAGCGGGCTGGCGCTGGGCATCGACGCGGCGGCGCATCGCGGCGGGCTGCGCGGCCCGGGCTCGACCGTCGCGGTGATCGGCACCGGCATCGATCGGGTCTATCCGGCGCGCAACCGGGACCTGGCGCGGGAGATCGCCGAACGCGGGGTTGTCGTCAGCGAGTTTCCGCTCGGAACGCCGGCGCTGAAGGAAAATTTTCCGCGCCGCAACCGGCTGATCGCCGGGCTGGCGCTCGGCTGCCTGGTGGTCGAGGCCGCCGAACGCAGCGGCTCGCTGATCACCGCCCGTCTGGCAGGCGAACAGGGCCGCGATGTTTTCGCCATTCCCGGCTCGATCCACTCGCCGCTGTCGAAGGGCTGCCACAAGCTCATCAAGCAGGGCGCCAAGCTGGTCGACGACGTCCTCGACATTCTCGAGGAAACGGGCTTCGCCGTATCGGGCAGACCGACTTTTCCGCCGGCGCGGCGCGACGCCAAGGCCGCCGACGCGGCCTTGCTGGCCCAGCTCGGCCACGATCCCTGCGATATCGACACGCTGTGCGCCCGCTCCGGCTTGACGGCGGAGAAGCTATACGCCATTCTGTTGCAACTGGAGCTGGACGGCCGGATCGCCAGCCTGCCGGGAGGACGATACCAGCGCATCGGCCCATGAACAGACGACACGACGCCGCCATGTTCGACATACTTGTCTATCTATTCGAGAATTTCTTCCACGCCGACGCCTGTCCCGAACCCGAGCAACTCGCCCTGAAGCTTTCCGCCGCCGGCTTCGAGGACGAAGAGATCAGCGAAGCCCTGCAGTGGCTCGACGGCCTGCAGGTGGTCGGCAGCGACAGCCTGCCGGCGATCGGCGCCGACAACCGCTCGGTGCGCTGCTACGGCGCCGAGGAGGCCGCCAAACTGGAAACGGAATGCCGCGGCTTCCTGGCTTTCCTGGAAAGCGCCGGCGTGCTCAACCCGCTGACGCGCGAGCTGATCCTCGAGCGGGCCATGGCCCTGTCCGATCACACGGTGTCGCTTTCCAAGCTGAAGATCATCGTCCTGATGGTGCTGTGGAACCAGCATCAGGCGATGGACACCCTGATCCTGGAAGAACTGCTTTCCGGCAGCGAGTCGCGCTACCTGCATTGAGCGCCCACCGATCCGGCTTGCCAGTCCGCGGCGCAGTCCTTATCATCCCGCCCTTTGCACGCCTTGACGGTCGCGCCCGTTCACGCCGCCGGAACCCATGAGCAAACAACTGATCATCGCCGAGAAACCTTCCGTCGCCCAGGACATCGCCCGGGCACTGGGCGGTTTCAGCAAGCAGGGCGAATACTTCGAGAGCGACGACTACGTGCTGTCGTCGGCCATCGGCCACCTGCTCGAGCTGACCGTGCCCGAGGAATACGAGGTCAAGCGCGGCAAGTGGTCCTTCACCCACCTGCCGGTGATCCCGCCGCATTTCGCCCTCAACCCGATCGAAAAGACCGGGGACCGTCTGAAACTCCTGACGCGACTGATGAAGCGCAAGGATGTCGGCGGCCTCATCAACGCCTGCGACGCCGGGCGCGAGGGCGAGCTGATCTTCCGCTATCTGGTGCAGCACGCCAACACCGACAAGCCGGTGCGCCGCCTGTGGCTGCAGTCGATGACCCAGGGCGCCATCCGCGAGGGCTTCGCCCATCTGCGCAGCGACAAGGAGATGCGGCCGCTGGCCGACGCCGCCCGCTGCCGCTCGGAAGCCGACTGGCTGATCGGCATCAACGGCACGCGCGCCATGACCGCCTTCAACTCGCAGGAAGGCGGCTTCCACAAGACGCCCGTCGGCCGCGTGCAGACCCCGACCCTGGCCATCCTGGTCGAGCGCGAGGAGCGCATCCGCGCCCACCGTCCGCGCGATTACTGGGAAGTCGAAGGCGAGTTCGCCGCGGTGGCCGGCTCCTACCGCGGCCGCTGGTTCGACGAGAAGTTCAGGAAGTCCGACGACGAGCACGCCAAGCCCGAACGCCTCTGGGACGCCAAGAAGGCCGAGGCGATCCGCAAGAAATGCCTGGGCAAGCACGGCGCCGTCGAGGAAGAGAGCAAGCCGACCACCCAGCTCCCGCCGCTGCTCTTCGATCTCACCTCGCTGCAGCGCGAGGCCAACGGCCGCTTCGGCTTTTCCGCCAAGACCACCCTGGCCCTGGCCCAGGCGCTGTATGAAAGACACAAGGCCCTGACCTACCCGCGGACCGACTCGCGCTACCTGCCGGAAGACTACGTCGCCACGGTAAAGGAAACGCTGAAGAGTTTTGCCGGCACGCCCTACGCCGGCTTCGCCGGCCAGATACTGAAGGGCGGCTGGGCGCACCCGAACAAGCGCATCTTCAACAACGCCAAGGTCTCCGACCACTTCGCCATCATCCCGACCGGAGCGGAACCCAAGCACCTGTCGGAAGCCGAGCAGAAGCTCTACGATCTGGTGACCCGGCGCTTTCTCGCCATTTTCTACCCGGCGGCGGAATACAACGTGACGACGCGCATCACCCGCGTCGAAGGCGAGGCCTTCAAGTCCGAGGGCAAGGTGCTGGTCGTGCCCGGCTGGCTGACGGTCTACGGCAAGGAGGCGCTCGGCGAGGACGAGACGCCGAGCCTGGTGCCGATCAAGCCGAAGGAGCGCGTCTGGGCCAACGACATCGAGGTCAAGGCCAACCAGACCAAGCCGCCGGCGCGCTTCACCGAAGCGACCCTGCTGACGGCGATGGAGGGCGCCGGCAAGCTGATCGAGGAAGAGGAGCTGCGCGAGGCCATGTCGGCGCGCGGCCTCGGCACGCCGGCCACCCGCGCCGCCACCATCGAGGGCCTGATCCTGGAAGAGTACGTGCACCGCAACGGCCGCGAGCTGCAGCCCACCGCCAAGGCCTTCTCGCTGATGGTGGCCCTGTCCACACTCGGCATCGACGAGCTGCATTCGCCGGAGCTGACCGGCAACTGGGCGTACAAGCTCAAGCAGATGGAGCAGGGCGAGCTGGAGCGCAACGAGTTCATGGACCACATCGTCGAGCAGACCCGCGACATGGTCGACCGCATCAAGCACGGTGAAATCCCCGAGGAGGTCTTCAGCACGCTCGGCAGCCCGTGTCCCAAGTGCGGCGGCGTGATGCAGGAGAACTACAAGAAGTTCCAGTGCAAGAAGTGCGACTACGCCCTGTGGAAGGTCGTGGCCGGCCGGCAGTACGAGCCAGAGGAAGTCGACGAATTGCTCGCCAAGGGGGTGGTGGGACCGCTACAGGGGTTCCGCAGCAAGATGGGTCGCCCCTTCGCCGCCCTGATCCGCCTGAACGCCGACAAGCTGCCCGAGTTCGATTTCGGCCAAGGCGGCCAGGGAGAAGGCGAGGGCGAGGCGGTCGATTTCAGCGCCCAGGAAACGCTGGGACGTTGTCCGAAGTGCGGCAACAGGGTGTACGAGCACGGCCTGGCCTATGTCTGCGAGAAAGCGGTGGGATCGGACAAGACCTGCGATTTCCGCTCAGGCAAGATCATCCTGCAGCAGCCCATCGAGCGCGAGCAGATGGTCAAGCTGCTCAAGGACGGCCGCAGCGATCTCCTCAAGGGCTTCATCTCGAACAAGACGCGGCGCAAGTTCTCCGCCTATCTCGTGCGCGGCGGCGATGGCAAGGTCGGCTTCGAATTCGAGCCGCGGCCGCCCAAGGCGGGCGCCAAGGCAGCCGCCGACAAGCCGGCGGCGGCGCCGGCAAAAGTCGGTCGCGCCAGGACGGCGGCCAAGGCGCCGGCGAAGAAGAAGACCGCGAAGAAATAGTCAGGCTGAGTCGCCGACGAAAGGATTGCTTTCCCGCTCGTCGCCGAAGGTGGACAACGGCCCGTGGCCGGGAATAAACGTGACGTCATTGCCCAGCGGCCACAGCTTCTGCCGGATCGAGCGGATCAGCGTATCGTAGTCGCCGCGCGGGAAATCGGTGCGGCCGATGGAGCCCTGGAACAGCACGTCTCCCACCACCGCGATTCGCGACGCCCGCTCGAAGAAGACGACATGGCCCGGGGTGTGGCCCGGCGTGTGAATGACCTCCAGCCTGACCTCGCCGAATTCAACGGCATCGCCGTCCTCGAGCCAGCGGTCCGGCACGAAGGCCTCGGCGCGCGGGAAGCCGAACATCTGGCTTTGCTGCGGCAGCTGCTCGATCCAGAAGGACTCCTCGCGTTGTGGCCCCTCTATCAGCACGCCCAGCCTGCGTTTGAGCTCGGCGGTGCCGCCGGCGTGATCGATATGCCCATGCGTCAGCAGGATCTTGTCCACCGTGACGCCGAAGCGCGCCACGGCCGCTTGGATGGCGTCGAGATCGCCGCCGGGATCGACCACCGCCCCCTTCATGGTCCGCGCGCACCACAGCAGCGAGCAGTTCTGCTGGAACGGCGTGACGGGAATGACGCGGAACTGCATCAGACGTCGATGTTGCGCGCGTAGAGCGCATTGCCCTCGATGAAGGCGCGGCGCGGCTCGACGTTGTCGCCCATCAGCGTGGTGAAGATCTCGTCGGCGGCGATGGCGTCGTCGATCTGCACCTTGAGCAGTCGCCGCGTCGTCGGGTCCATCGTCGTTTCCCACAGCTGCTCGGGGTTCATCTCGCCAAGTCCCTTGTAGCGCTGCTTGGAGAGACCGCGCTCGACTTCCGCCAGCAGCCAGCCCATCGCCTCGGCGAAGCTCTTCACGGCCTGGGATTTCTCGCCGCGCCGCATCGCCGCGTTGGCGCCGATGAGCCCGGTGACCAGCAGCGAGGTATGGCGGATCTGCTGATAGTCGCCGGAGAGCAGGAACTCCTCGTCGATCACCCCTGTTTTCAGGTTGCCGTGGTGCATCTTCTCGACGGCCAGCTGCCAGCGCTCGGTTTTCTCGTCGAAGCGGGCGTCGATCCGGATGGCGTCGGGGAGGCTGGCGGCAAGCCGCTCCGCCGACTGCCTGGCCGCCGCCTCGCCGGAAAGGTCGACCGCCAGTCCGTTGGCGAGGAGGGCGTGCAGCACCTCGCTGTCGATGTAGCTGCCGAGCCGGGCGATCACCGCCTCCGACAGCAGGTAGGAGCGCGCCAGCTCGGCCAGCGCCTCGCCGCGGATCGGATCGGCGCCTTCACGCGGCTGCAGCTCGGCCTCGTCGAGCGCCAGCCTGAGCAGGTGCTGGTTCAGCTCATGGTCGTCTTTGATGTAGCGTTCGCTCTTGCCGTGCTTGATCTTGTAGAGCGGTGGCTGGGCGATGTAGATGTGGCCGCGCTCGACCAGCTCGGGCATCTGCCGGTAGAAGAAGGTCAGCAGCAGCGTGCGGATATGCGCGCCGTCCACATCGGCATCGGTCATGATGATGATGCGGTGATAGCGCAGCTTCTCGGGCTTGTAGTCCTCGCCCTTGCCAATGCCGGTGCCGAGCGCGGTGATGAGGGTGGCAATCTCCTGGGACGAGAGCAGCTTGTCGAAGCGGGCCTTCTCGACGTTGAGGATCTTGCCCTTGAGCGGCAGGATGGCCTGGAATTTCCGGTCGCGGCCCTGCTTGGCCGAACCGCCGGCGGAGTCGCCCTCGACCAGATACAGCTCGCACAGCGCCGGATCCTTCTCCTGACAGTCGGCCAGCTTGCCGGGCAGGCCGATGCCGTCCAGCACGCCCTTGCGCCGCGTCATCTCGCGGGCCTTGCGCGCCGCTTCCCGGGCCCGGGCCGCGTCGATGATCTTGCCGGTGATGATCTTGGCGTCGGCCGGCCGCTCCAGCAGGAACTCGGCCAGCTTCTGGCCGACGATCTCCTCGACCACCGGTCGCACTTCGGAGGAGACCAGCTTCTCCTTGGTCTGCGAGGAGAATTTCGGCTCCGGCACCTTCACCGACAGCACGCAGGCAAGTCCCTCGCGCATGTCGTCGCCGGTAGTCTCGACCTTGGCCTTCTTGGCCAGTTCATTGTCCTCGATGTATTTGTTGATCACCCGCGTCATCGCCGCGCGCAGGCCGGTCAAGTGGGTGCCGCCGTCCTTTTGCGGGATGTTGTTGGTGAAGCAGAGCACCTGTTCCTGGTAGGAGTCGTTCCACTGCATGGAGACCTCCACCGTGATGCCGTCCTTCTGGCCGACGGCGTGGAAGATGTTGCCGTGCAGGACCGACTTGGTTCGGTTGATGTACTCGACGAATCCCTTGACGCCGCCGGAGTAGGCGAAGTTCTCCTCCTTGGCGCTGCGCTGGTCGATCAGGCGGATCTTGACGCCGTTGTTGAGGAACGACAGCTCGCGCAGCCGCTTTGCCAGGATGTCGTAGTGATACTCGATGTTGCCGAAGGTCGCCCGAGAGGCCAGGAAGTGCACCTCGGTGCCGCGCTTTTCCGTGCCGCCCACGGCGCGCAACGGCTCGACCGCCACGCCGTCGCGGAATTCCATTGCGTGCTTGCTGCCATCGCGCCGGATGGTCAGGCGCAGCCATTCCGAGAGCGCGTTGACCACCGATACACCGACGCCGTGCAGGCCGCCCGAAACCTTGTAGGAGTTGGAGTCGAACTTGCCGCCGGCATGGAGTTCGGTCATCACGATCTCGGCTGCCGAGCGCTTCTCTTCGTCGTCTTCCTTGATGTCCGTTGGAATGCCGCGGCCGTTGTCGGTCACCGAGATGGAATTGTCGGGATGAATGGTGACGGCGATGTCGTCGCAATGGCCCGCCAGCGCTTCATCGATGGCGTTGTCCACCACCTCGAACACCATGTGGTGCAGGCCGGTGCCGTCGGAGGTGTCGCCGATGTACATCCCCGGCCGTTTCCTGACAGCCTCGAGTCCTTTCAGGATCTTGATGCTTGATGAATCGTAGCTGCCGTTGCCTTCCGGAGGCATCTCCGGGATGTTTTCTTCCGTCAAATCTTGCTCCCTTTGCTTCAGATGCGCATCGGCATCACGACGTACTTGAATCGTTCATTGCCGGGCAGGGTGATGAGGGCGCTCGAATTCGCGTCTGCCAGGCGGATTTCGACGTTTTCGATGGATACGTTGTTCAGGACATCGAGCAGGTAGGTGACGTTGAAGCCGATATCCAGCGCCTCGGCGTCATAGCTGATCTCGATTTCCTCCTGGGCCTCTTCCTGGTCGGCGTTGTTGCTGATGATTTTCATGCTGCCCGGCGCCAGTACCAGGCGGACACCGCGAAACTTTTCATTGGTCAGTATCGCCGCCCGATGCAGCGATTGCAGCAACATCGTGCGCGGAAGCGTGATCACCTTGTTGTGGCTCTGGGGGATCACCCTCTCATAGTCCGGAAATTTTCCGTCGATCAGCTTGGAGACGAGTTCGATGTCGCCGAAGCGGAACTGGGACTGGTTCGGCGACAGGCGGATATCCAGCACATCGTCATTATCCGACAGCAAGCGGGAGAGCTCCAGGATCGTCTTGCGCGGAAGGATGACCTCGGTGCGCGGTTGGGTTTCCCCGATCTGTTCGCTGGCATAGGCCAGGCGATGACCATCCGTTGCCACCACCCGCACCTCGTTTCCGGTTACCACCAGTAACAGGCCGTTGAGATAGTAGCGGATGTCCTGCTGGGCCATCGCATACTGCACCAGGCCGATGAGTCGCTTGAACTGCTTTTGGGTAAGCTGCAGCCGCACCTGCTCGCTTTCCGCCTGTGACATGCGCGGATAATCCTCAGCCGGCAAAGTCTGCAGGTTGAAGCGGCTCTTGCCGGCCTTCACCTGCAATCTTTTTTCGGACAATTCCAGGCTCACTTCTGCGCTTTCGGGCAGAGAACGCAGAATGTCCTGGAGCTTTCTGGCGCCCACCGTGACGGCGGTTTTATCGGCACCCGCCGCTCCTGCCGTATGCGTACGGATCTGAATCTCGATGTCGGTCGCCAGCCAAGTGAGCAGGTCGCCACTCTTCTCGATCAGCACGTTCGAAAGAATCGGCAGGGTATGGCGCTTTTCGACAATGCCGCAGACAGATTGAAGCGGTGTCAGGATGTTGTCGCGTTTCGTTTTAATAAGGAGCATATATAAATCTCCAACTAGTTATTAGTACACCGTCAAAACCTGTGATCAACATAAAAAAAGTAATAAAAAACATCAAGTTAAATACTTAATAAAGCTTTGGACAAGTCAGTTGTAAAACATGAAGAAAATGTAGATGAAATTTATCAACAGGCTGTTTTTCTTTGTTATCCACAAATTATCACCAGCTTGTTCAGCCTTTTAATACCTGTGTCAGCACCAGTAAGTCATGGTTGATGGTGGTATCTTTCAAGCGCAGGTCGGAAATGGTCCGGCAGGCATGAAGGACCGTAGTATGGTCTCGCCCACCGAAGGCTTCGCCGATAGCTGGAAGACTGGCCGGCGTCAATTCCTTCGCCAGCCACATGGCAACCTGGCGAGGCCGGGCAACAATCCGCGTCCGTTTCTTGGAATGCATGTCCGATACTTTGATTTTGTAGTATTCGGCGACGGTCTTCTGGATGGACTCGAAGGTGATCTGGCGGTTATGGGCGCCCAGCAAATCCTTGAGGGCTTCCTTGGCGACTTCCAGGTTGATTTCCCGGCCGTGGAAGCGGGCGAAGGCGAGGACCTTTTTCAGGGCGCCTTCCAGTTCGCGCACATTGGAACGCAAATGTTTGGCGATTAGGAAAGAAACATCCTCGCCGACCTCGATCTGCTCGGCCTCGGCCTTTTTCTTTAGGATGGCGACCCGCATCTCCAACTCCGGCGGCTCGATGGCTACCGTCAGGCCCCAATCGAAGCGCGATATCAGGCGGTCTTCCAGCCCGGTGATGTCCTTGGGATAGGTGTCGCAGGTAATGACGATCTGTTTCTTGGCTTCGATGAGAGCGTTGAAAGCATAGAAGAATTCCTCCTGGGTCCGGTTCTTGTTGTTGAAGAACTGGATGTCATCGATCAGCAGCAGGTCGAGCGAGCGGTAATAGCGCTTGAAGATGTCGAAGGATTTCTGCTGATAGGCCCGAACGACGTCGGCATAGTAGTCCTCGGCATGGACGTAACGGATAACCTTCTCAGGATTCTGGCGGAAGACCTCATTACCGAGCGCGTGAATGAGGTGGGTCTTGCCCAGGCCCACGCCGCCATAAACGAACAGGGGGTTGTAGGACGTGCCGGGATTCAGTGCTACCTGATAGGCTGCCGCGCGTGCCAGATCGTTGGCGCGACCGGTGACCAGGGCATCGAAAGTAAAGGCAGGATTGAGACGGGTCTTCTCGTATTGTGCGTCGGGTGCGGCCTGGCCATGCGCGACGATGTTGTTCCGGGGCGGCGCGATGGCCGGCACCTTGACCGTGTGAGCCGCAGAGACAGGTGTGGGGCCGCCTTCCGGCGCTTCCGGCAAATTAATGGAGATCTGGATCGGTTCAGCGAAGAATTGCTTGGCCATGTCCTCCAGGCGTCGCAAATAGCGCTCGCGAACCCACTGCAGGACGAAGCGATTGGGGGCGACCAGCCTCAGATCATGGCCCGCGACATCGCCATCCTCCATGCGCAAGGCCTTGATCCAGGTATTGAATTGCTGGGGCGGTAGTTCCTGCTCGAGTTTTTGCAGGCAGGATGACCAAAAAGCATTCATTCTTTGATGACTTGGCAGTAGCCTATGAGTTATTTAATATTTTGATTATTATAGATTTATTAGCTGGCAGAGAGGCCCGCCGCCAGCATTTAGAATGGCGAATTCTAGCGCTATTCTGGAAGAGTTATCCACAGGCCGCCAAAAAAAATGGCCTTGACAAATCCATAATGAAAAGATGTAATTACGCGTTTAGCTTTCAGCACACACGGTAGCCATGAAACGCACATATCAACCCTCCGTAGTCCGGCGCAAACGCACCCATGGTTTCCTTGTCCGCATGCGTACGCGCGGCGGTCGTGCGGTCATCCGCGCTCGTCGCGCCAAAGGACGGGCACGTCTAGGCGTCTGAAGTGACGGCGGCGGGCGTCGGCCTCGGCTTCCGCGACGAACATCGATTGCGCAAAACGGATGAGTTTTCATCCGTTTTTGCTTTTCGCCGGTCTCTTCGCGGCAGACACTTCGATCTGTTGTACCGACCGGGTTCCGCCGCCACGGCGCGGATCGGCATGATCGTCGCAAAAAAGCACGTTCGCTCGGCGGTGAACCGCAATCTGGTGCGGCGCATTGTGCGAGAATCCTTCCGCCTGATTCGCGCCCACCTTCCGAAAATGGATATCGTGGTGCGTGTTTCGACCCGGCTGGAGCGACCGGATCGACGCGTCTTGCGGGGCGAAATCGACGAGCTGTTGGCTCGCCTGACACAATGAAAATGCTGCTGGTATCCCTTGTGCGCCTCTACCGCCTGGCGATCAGTCCCCTGTTGGGCAGGAGTTGCCGTTTTCATCCAAGCTGCTCCGAGTACGCCATCGAAGCGCTCGAGAGGCATGGCGGATGCAAGGGTTCCTGGTTGGCTGCCAAACGCGTTTCCCGCTGCCACCCATGGCATCCCGGTGGATACGATCCCGTACCCTGAGCCTTTCCTGAAAGCCGATTGATGGACAATCAACGCCTGATCCTCCTGCTTGTATTCATCTTCTCCCTGTTCATGCTGTGGGATGGCTGGCAGAGGCAGAACCAATCCGCTCAAGTCGCCGGCAAGACTCAGGCGCCACAGGCGGCCGCAGTGCAGCCCGGCGGGAATGCCCCTGCACCGTCCACATCGCTTGCGTCAGCGGCGGCGCCTACGCCCTCAGCGGTACCCGCGGTGGTTCAGGTTGCGCCGGCCGCCGGCGAGAAGGCTTTGGTCAAGACCGATCTCTACCAGGCTGAAATAGCATCAGTAGGCGGAGACTTGGTGCGTCTCGAGCTGATCCAGCACAAGGCTACCGAGGACAAGTCCCAGCATTTCGTGCTCATGGAGATCTCCAAGGAGCGCACCTATCTCGCCCAGACCGGGTTGATCGGCGAGGGCCTGCCAAATCACAAGACGGAATTCAAACTGAAAGCTGAATCCTACGAGCTGAAACCGGATGAGGCGAAGATCGAAATCCGGCTGGAGGCTCCCGAGGCCAACGGCCTGAAGGTGGCCAAGATCTACACCTTTCATCGCGGCAGTTACCAGATCGATGTCGGTTACGAAATCGCCAACCGGCGCCAGACACCGCTGGCCGCCCATGCCTACTACCAGTTGACCCGCGACGGCAAGGTGCCCGAAGCCAGCATGACCAATATTGCGACCTTCACGGGACCGGCAGTATTCACCGACGAGGGCAAGTTCCAGAAGGTCGAATTTGCCGAGGTAGACAAAGGCAAGGCCAAATTTGTGCAGAAGGCCAACAATGGCTGGCTGGCCATGGTCCAGCATTATTTCGTCGCCGGCTGGACACCCCGGGGCAGTGACGAGCGCGAGTTTTTCGTCCGCAAGGTGGCCGACAACTTGTTCTCGGCCGGCATCATTCTGCCTGTGCCGGCGGTTGCGCCCGGCCAAACCATTCGGGTTGGTGTCCCTCTGTATGCCGGACCCCAGGAGCAGGCCAAGCTGGAAAAGATCGCGCCGGGTTTCGATCTGGTGGTCGATTACGGATGGCTGACGGTCATTGCTGCGCCGATCTACTGGCTGCTGGAGCTGATTCACCGTCTGGTCGGCAACTGGGGCTGGTCCATCATCCTTCTTACCGTGCTGATCAAGGGCGCCTTCTATCCGCTTTCCGCGGCCAGCTACCGGTCGATGGCAAAAATGAAGGTGGTTACACCGAAGTTAATGAAAATAAAGGAACAATTCGCATCTGACCGGAACCGCATGA
>JADLGU010000338.1 GCA_020849155.1 Rhodocyclaceae bacterium
GCACCTGGAAGTTCCTCTGGTCGCCGCTGCTCGACCGCTACGCGCTGCCCGTGCTGGGGCGGCGGCGCGGCTGGATGCTGGCCACCCAGATCGGCCTGCTGTTCTCGGTGGCGGCCTTCGGCTTCCTCTCGCCGCAGGCCGACCTCGGCCTCGTCGTGCTGTTCTCGGTGCTGGTGGCCTTTCTTTCGGCGACGCAGGACATCGTGCTCGACGCCTACCGCCGCGAGCTGCTGCCGGAAGTCGAGCTGGGGCTGGGCAACGCGGTGCATGTGAATGCCTACAAGGTCGCCGGGCTGGTGCCGGGCTCCCTCTCGCTGATCCTCGCCGACCATTTCCCCTGGCTGCAGGTGTTCGTCGTCACCGCGCTGTTCATGCTGCCGGGCATGGCGATGACCCTGATGGTGCGCGAGCCGGCGGCGGCGCGGGCGGCGCCGAAGACCTTGCGCGAGGCGGTGGTCGAGCCCTTCCATGAATTCATCACGCGCAAGGGCTGGCGCGAGGCCGGCTACGTGCTGGCCTTCATCTTCCTCTACAAGCTGGGCGACTCGATGTGCACGGCGCTGGCGACGCCCTTCTACCTCGAGATGGGCTTCTCCAAGTCGGACATCGGCCTGGTGGCCAAGCACGCGGGACTCTGGCCGAGCGTCATCGGCGGGCTGCTGGGCGGGCTGTGGATGGTGCGCCTCGGCATCAACCGCGCGCTGTGGGTCTTCGGCTTCGTGCAGTGGGCGGCGATCCTCGGCTTCGCCTGGCTGGCCTGGCTCGGGCCGCAGGCGGCGATCGGCGCCGACCAGCGCATCGCCCTGGCGGTGGTCATCGGCATCGAGGCGCTCGGCGTCGGCCTCGGCACGGCGGCCTTCGTCGCCTTCATCGCCCGCACCACCCACCCCGCCTACACGGCGACCCAGTTCGCCCTGTTCACCAGCCTGATGGCGGTGCCGCGCACCTTCATCAACGCCAGCACCGGCTGGCTGGTCGGGCAGATGGGCTGGTTCGACTTTTTTCTGTTGTGCACCGCGCTGGCGGCGCCGGGCATGCTGCTGCTCGTGCGCGTGGCGCCCTGGAACACGCCACCCGACAGGATATAGCGCCGCCGCCGGGCCGTCCCAAGGCGGCGCAAGCCAACAACAAGGAGCGAAGCGAACTGCTGTCACCCCCTTCCCCGGGAAGGGGGCGGGGGGGGGGAAGGCGCCTAATTGCGCCGGCCGCGGCGGCGGTCCAGCCACCAGGCGAGCACCGGCAGCATCAGCACCGAGCCGGGCAGCGCCAGGGTGAGCAGATAAGGCGAGATGTTCGACAGCGCCTTCAGCGTGTCCTTGAGCTCGCGCCGCTCGGCGGCGCTCCAGCGCTGCCCGTTCCTCTGCTTCATCAGCAAGGGCATCAGGCCCTTGACCTTGAGTACCTCGCGCAGGACGTAATCGCGCTCGCGCTGCTGCGCGGCGAGCATGGGGCGGAATACGCCGGGTGGAAGGCGCTGCATGCGGCTCAGCGCGCGGGAATGATGGTGTCTACGGCGGCGCGCAGGCGGCGCAGGGATTGCCAGACGAAGAAGCCCCGTTTGGCCCAGCGGAGGAAAGCGCGCGGCCGGGCCACCAGCAGGGCGACGCCGGCGCCGGCCAGCCATTCGGGATGGGCCTTGGCCCAGCGCCAGGCCGCGCCCGCCTTGTCGGCCAGGCCGAAGGCCGGCGAGACCGACTCGAGGGCATGCAGGATCAGCACGCGCTGGCCGGCCGCCTTGAGCTGGAGCCGCTGCTTCTTCAGCGCCAGCTCAAGGAGCCTTGGATTCATCGTCCGGTCGGATCATGTCGCGGTCCTGCGCCAGTTCGGCGATGCTGGCGGCGAACAGGCGCGTGCCCTGGCGGCCGATGCGGGCGGCGACGGCGGCGGCGATGAGGCCGATGGCGAGGAACAGGGCGGTGAATACCCCCAGCGCCAGCAGCCGGTGGCTGTCCCACAGCAGCACGGTGAGGAACAGCGCCAGCAATACAGCGCCGAAGCCGAGGAAGAAGAACGCGGCAGCGGCGAAGCCGAGCAGGCTGCCCAGGCGCACCTTCTCCTCGGCCACCTCGGTGGCGAGAAGCTCCAGCCGCGTCTGCAGGATGCCGAGCGCGGCGGCGAGTTGGCTGCGCAGGCGCGCGCCCACGCTGCCGGGTGTCGCCATGAGTTATCCGCGGCGGATCAGCGGCGGCCGATCAGCAGGCCGATGATGAAACCGATGCCGGCGGCGATGCCGATCGAGCGCCAGGGGTTGTCATGCACGTAGTCGTCGGTGGCGCGGGCGACTTCCTTGGTCCGTTCCATGACGGCGGCCTGGGCCTCGGCGAGGCTGGTGCGGGCGCTGTGCAGGTGGTCCTGCAGCTTGGCGCGCAGGTCGGCCATTTTCTCCCCGGCCTGGCCGGCGGTGGCCTTGAGGATCTCCTCGGCGTCGACGACGACGACCTTGAGATCGGAGATCAGTTTTTCCTTGGTGACATCGCTCATGATGGGACTCTCCTGATGAAGAACGAATAGGCTTGGGGAAGGCTACCGATTTTCACGGGGCATGGCAAATACGGCGGTCAAGGGGACGCATAATCGTAGTCGATGCTGAGCGGGGCATGGTCGGAGAACCGTTGCCCCTTGTACACCTCCGCCCGCCGCGCACGCGCCGCCAGGCCCGGCGTGGCGACCTGATAGTCGATGCGCCAGCCGACGTTCTTGGCCCGCGCCTGGCCGCGGTTCGACCACCAGGTGTAGGCCTCGCCTTCCGCCTCGGGATGCAGGCGCCGGTAGACATCGGCCCAGCCGCCGCCCTCGAACAGCGCGCCGATCCAGGCCCGCTCCTCGGGCAGGAAGCCGGAATTCTTCAGGTTGCCCTTCCAGTTCTTCAGGTCGATCTCGCGGTGGGCGATGTTCCAGTCGCCGCACAGCAGGACGTCGCGGCCGGACCGGGCCAGCGCCTCGAGATGCGGCCGGAATCCCGCCATGAAGCGGAACTTGGCCGCCTGCCGCTCCGGCGAGGAGGAACCCGAGGGCAAGTAAACGGAGGCGATGCTGAGCTTGCCGAAATCGGCCTGCACATAGCGCCCCTCGGCATCGAACTCGGCAATCCCCAGCCCTTCGACGATGCGCTCGGGCTGGCGCCGGCAGTACAGGCCGACGCCGCTGTAGCCCTTCTTTTCGGCGTAGTGAAAGAAGCCGTAGAAGCCCTCGGGATTGAGGAAATGGCGCGTCATGTCGCCGACCTGGGCCTTGAGCTCCTGCAGGCAGACGATGTCGGCATCCTGTCCTGCCAGCCAGTCGAAGAAACCCTTTCGGGCGGCCGAGCGGATGCCGTTCAGGTTCAGGGTTATGATGCGCATCGTGGGTCGGCCATTTCGGATCAAACATGGATTTTAGCGACGAGTTCATTGCCTTTGCAGTCGAAACCGGGGTGTTGCGCTTCGGCGAGTTCAAAACCAAGGCGGGGCGGCTCAGCCCCTATTTTTTCAACGCCGGGCTGTTCAACGACGGCGCCTCGCTGGGACGGCTGTGCCGCTTCTACGCCCGCGCCATCCTGGCCGCCGGGGCGCCCTGCGACATGCTCTTCGGCCCCGCCTACAAGGGCATTCCGCTGGCGGCCGGCACCGCCATGGCGCTGGCCGAAAAGGGGCACAATCTGCCCTTCGGCTTCAACCGCAAGGAAGCCAAGGACCATGGCGAGGGCGGCAGCCTGATCGGCGCGCCGCTGGCCGGCCGGGTGCTGATCGTCGACGACGTGATCTCGGCCGGCACCTCGGTGCGGGAATCCGTCCAGCTGATCCGCGCCGCCGGCGCCACCCCGGCCGGGGTGGTGATCGCCCTCGACCGCATGGAGCGCGGCCAGGGGGAGCGCTCCGCCGTGCAGGAAGTGCAGGAGGATTACGCCATGCCGGTGCTGGCGGTGGCCGACCTCGACGACCTGCTGGCCTATCTTGGCGGCAAGCCGGAACTGGCGCAGAATTTGCACGCGGTCATCCGTTACCGCGAACAATACGGAATAATGAAATGATCAAAAGGCTAGGCTCGGCCTTGTTTCTCCTCGCAACGCTGTGTCTGTGCGGTTCGGCGCTGGCGCAAAGAGGCGGCGCCGGCGCGAATCCCGGCACCCGGAACACCTATTGCTGCAACGACGACAGCGGCAAGCAGGTCTGCTCCGACGTGCTGCCGCCACAGTGCTACGGCAAGGCCTATCGGGAGATCAGCCCGACGGGCAGGACCGTCAAGCGCATCGATGCGCCGCTGACTGCGGAACAGCGCGCCGTCAAGGAGGCCGAGGCCAGGAAGGCCAAGGAGGAGGAGCTCCGCCGCAAGGAGGAGGATCGCCGCAACCGGGCCCTGCTGGCCACTTACGCCACCGAGAAGGACATCGACTACGCCCGCGACCGCGCCCTGGCCGACATCGCGAAGACCATCCAGGCTTCCGAGGAAAAGCTGGC
>JADLGU010000339.1 GCA_020849155.1 Rhodocyclaceae bacterium
CCGTGGCCGCCATCAAGGAGATGATGATCCCGTCGATCCTGCCGGTGGCCGTGCCCATCGTGGTCGGCCTGGCCCTCGGCCCGCAGGCGCTGGGCGGCCTGCTGGTCGGCACCATTGTTACTGGCCTCTTCGTCGCCATCTCGATGACGACCGGCGGCGGCGCCTGGGACAACGCCAAGAAGTACATCGAGGACGGCCACTTCGGCGGCAAGGGTTCCGACGCCCACAAGGCGGCTGTCACCGGCGACACCGTGGGCGACCCGTACAAGGATACGGCCGGCCCGGCGGTGAACCCGCTGATCAAGATCATCAACCTGGTGGCGCTGCTGATCGTGCCGCTGATGGCCTGATCTTCGATTCGCTGCAACAATACGGGCAACCTGCGGGTTGCCCGTTTTTTTTTATGACGATGATAAAGACATGTCTGTTGTTGCTGGCGCTGCTTGCCGGCAATCCCGCCTGGGCGGAGCGGTCGTCGCAGCCCGAGGCGGCGAGCGGCGTCGCCGCCGCCAAGGAGGCGCGCGGCCGCCTCTTCATGGCGGTGACGGCGAACCCGCTGGCGACCGACGCGGCGGTGGAAATACTCAGCGCCGGCGGCACGGCGGCCGACGCGGCAATCGCCGCGCAGCTGGTGCTGAACCTGGTCGAGCCGCAGTCTTCGGGGCTGGGCGGCGGCGGCTTCGTGCTGTACCACGATGCGCGCGAGCAGCGGCTGCGCGCCTACGACGGGCGCGAGACGGCGCCGGCGGCGGCGCGGCCGGAGCGTTTCCTCGGCGCCGATGGCAAGCCGCTGCCGTTCTTCGAGGCGGCGGTGGGCGGCCGCTCGGTCGGCGTGCCGGGTCTGCCGGCGCTGCTCGATCTGGTCTATCGCAACCACGGCCGCACGCTATGGCCGAAGCTTTTCGCGCCGGCGCTGCGCCTGGCCGTCGAGGGTTTCCCCATGTCGCCGCGCCTGCACAAGCTGCTGGCGGAGGATCGCTATTTGCGCGACGACCCCGCGGCGCGGAGGCTTTACTACGAGGCCGATGGCAAGCCCAAGGCGGTGGGCAGCAAGATCGTCAATCGCGAGTTCGGCTTCGTCCTGCTGGCGCTGGCGCAGCACGGCATGAAGATTTTCTACGAGGGCCCCGTCGCCCGCGACATCGTCGCCGCGGTGCGCGCGCAGGCGAAGAACCCGGGCGACCTGAGCGAGGCGGATTTCTCCGCCTACCGGCCGCTCGAACGCGAGCCGCTCTGCGGCGAGCGCCTCGGCCATCGTGTCTGCGGCATGCCGCCGCCCAGTTCGGGCGGACTCGCCGTGCTGCAGACACTGACTTTTGCCGAGGAACTGGCCGGCAAGGCGCCGCTCGCCGCCACGACGGTGCACCGCTTCGCCGAGGCGGGGCGGCTGGCGTTTGCCGATCGCGCCCGCTACCTGGCCGATCCGGCCTTCGTCGAGGTGCCGGTACAGGCGCTGCTCGATCCGGCCTATCTGGCGGCGCGCAAAATGCTGATTCGCGGCGACGCCAGCATGGGCCGGGCTCAGGCTGGCGAGCTGCCGATGAAGCAATCGCTCGGCGAGGCGGCGGCGCCCGAACTGCCGGCTACCTCGCATCTGTCCATCGTCGACACCGAAGGCAATGCGATCTCGTGCACCACGTCCATCGAGGCGGCCTTCGGCAGCCGCATCATGGTGCATGGTTTCCTGCTCAACAACCAGCTGACGGATTTCTCCTTCCGGCCGGAGGAGCACGGCAGGCCGGTCGCCAACCGTGCCGAGGCCGGCAAGCGACCACTGTCCTCGATGGCGCCGACCGTGATCTACGGCAGTGAAGGCCGGGTGGTGGCGCTGCTTGGCTCGCCTGGCGGCAGCCGAATCATCAATTACGTGGCGATGACGGCGCTCGGCCTGCTGGCCTGGAACCTCTCGCCTGCGGAAGCGGTGGCCCTGCCGCACTTCGGCAGCCGCAACGGCCCGACCGAGCTGGAGCGCGGAACATCCGTCGAAGCCCTGCGGCCGGCGCTGGAGCAGCTCGGCCATGCCGTGTCAGTGCAGGACATGACCAGCGGACTCTCGGTGATCCAGCGTCGCGGCGACGACTGGGTCGGCGCCGCCGACCCGCGCCGCGAAGGCACGGCGCGGGGCGAGTGATTCAGAGCTTGACGCTCGGGTTGAGCGTGTAGACCCCGGTGATGCCGGCCTCCGCCAGGACGTGGCCCTTGATGGCCTCGCGCACCTGCGAGCCGGTGAACTTGCCTTCTACCGGGCAGCGGGCGATGTCCAAGGCGTAGAGGGTGAACACGTAGCGGTGCGGGATCTCGTCGTTCCAGGGCGGACAGGGCCCGTCGTAGCCGAAGTAGTCGCCGCACATGTCCTTGTCGCTGGCGAACCAGCTGGTATAGTCGTTGAGCCCCTGACGGGCGCCGCGCGCCGTGCCGGGACCGTTCTTGCCGCGCGGCATGACGTCCTGGGAGAATTCGCCGGCCTCGATATGCGGGGGGCTCGGCGGCAAGTCGACCATGACCCAGTGAAAGAAGTCGACCCGCGGCAGCGAGGCTGGCACCGTGCGGCCTTCCTGGTTCACGTCGTCGCCCCGGCTCGGCACGTCCGGATCGTGGCAGATCAGTGCCAGCGACCTGGTGCCGGCCGGCAGGTCCGACCAGGCCAGATGTGGGTTGTGATTGCCACCCAAGCAGACATGGCTCTGGGCATGCGGAATGCAGAAGGCGTTGTCGCCGTGGATGATGCGGGTGAAGCTGTCGGTCCAGAACTTCATATTCACCTCCCGTGGATTTATGCCCGTCCTTTCTTCATGAAATCCCTCGGCCGGAAGCCCAGCAGCCAGAGCGCGCCGAAATAGGCCGCGCCGCCGCCTGCCACCAGCGCCGCCAGGTGCAGCATGCGCTGCAGCGGCGGTGCGTCGATCCAGTAGCGTTCCGTGTCGCCCATGCCGGCCCACAGCACCAGGCCCAGCGCCGCCAGCGCTCCGGCCACCCGCATCGCGAAGACCAACCAACCCGGCTGCGGCACATAGTCGCCATTGCGCCGCAGCCCGCGCCAGAGCAGTCCCGCGTTGAGGCAGGAGGCCAGGCCGATCGACAGCGCCAGGCCGGAATGCTGCAGCGGCACGATGAAGGCGGCATTCATCGCCTGGGTGGCGGCCAGGGTGACGAGCGCGATCTTCACCGGCGTGCGGATATTCTGCCGCGCGTAGAAGCCCGGCGCCAGCACCTTGACGAGGATGAGGCCGGTCAGCCCGACGCTGTAGGCCACCAGGGCGTCGCGCGTCTTCAGCACGTCTTCGGCCTGGAAGGCGCCGTAGTTGAAGAGGGTGGCGAGCAGCGGCACGGCGAGCAGCGCCAGGGCCAAGGCGGCCGGCAGGGTCAGCAGGAAGGTCAGCCGCAGCCCCCAGTCGAGCAGGGCGGAGAATTCGCCGCGGTCGTTGTCGGCGTGGCTCCTCGACAGGCTGGGCAGCAGGATGGTCCCCAGCGCCGCCCCCAGCAGCCCGGCCGGAAACTCCATCAGCCGGTCGGCGTAGTAGAGCCAGGAGACGCTGCCGCTGGGCAGGAAAGAGGCGAAGATGGTGTTGATGAGCAGCGATATCTGCGACACCGAGACGCCGAGCAGGGCCGGCAGCATCAGCGTGAGGATGCGTCGCACGCCCTCGTCGCGCAGGGAAAGGGAGAAGCGCGGCAGCATGCCGATCTTCGCCAGGAAAGGCAGTTGCAGGGTGAGTTGCAGCGCGCCGCCGAGGAACACCGCCCAGGCCAGGGCCAGCACCGGCGGATCGAAATGCGGCGCGGCGAAGAGCGCCATGCCGATGAAAGAGAGGTTGAGCAGCACCGGCGTGAAGGCCGGCACGGCGAAGCGGCTCCAGGTGTTGAGGATGCCGCCGGCCAGCGACACCAGCGAGATGAAGAGGATGTAGGGGAAGGCGATGCGCGTCAGCTCGACCGTCAGTTCGAACTTGGCGGCGTCGGCGGCGAAGCCGGGTGCCGAGACGTAGATCAGGATCGGCGTCAGGGCAATGCCGAGCAGGGTCACCGCCAGCAGGGCCAGGAAGAGCAGGGTGGCGACATGGTCGGCCAGGCGCCGGGTGTCGTCGGGGTCGCGCTTGTTCCTGTACTCGGCCAGGATCGGCACGAAGGCCTGGGAGAAGGCGCCCTCGGCGAACATCCGCCGCAGCAGGTTGGGCAGGCGGAAGGCGACGAAGAAAGCGTCGGTAGCGATCCCGGCGCCGAAGCTGCGGGCAATGACGAAATCGCGCACGAAGCCCAGGATGCGCGACAGCAGGGTCATGCTGCTAACGGTGGCGAGGGCCTTGAGCATGTTCATATGCCGCAATGGTATCGGCTTTGCTCCCCCGTCGCGCTGCTTGCAATTGGGCCGGAATGGGCCTAAAATGCGCCCCTTTTCCAAGCCTTACAGACTTTCATGGCCAACACCGCACAAGCCCGCAAACGTGCCCGCCAGGCGATCAAGCGCCGGGCCCGCAATTTCAGCCAGCGCTCGGAACTGCGCACGGCCATCAAGAGCGTCCGCAAGGCGATCGCCGCCGGCGACAAGGCGGCTGCCCAGAAAGTCCTGAGCGAGTCGATGGGCACCATCGACAGCATCGCCGACAAGAAGATCATCCACAAGAACAAGGCGGCTCGCCACAAGAGCCGCCTGTCTGCCGCCATCAAGGCGTTGTAAGACAAGGCAGTCCCTGCCCAATGGCGGCCGGTTCCGGCCGCCATTTCTTTTTCAGTCGTCGGTTTTTGCGTCGGGCCGACCTGTATGGATCACTTGCAGACCGTTGTCCTTGGCGAAGCTGCCTAGAAAGTTGTAGGCCATCGGCTCCAGTTCGTAGAGGCGGGCGGCCACGTAAACGCATTTCTCGCCGAGGTGCAGGCCGGGTCGGACGTAGGGCGAGTAGCTCATGCGATGGTCGGCGCCGAAGGCTGACATGATGCCGCAGAGGCGTTCAGCCCAGTCGCTGGGGCGGAATTTCTTCCCCTCCAGCGTCAGACCGACGATGATGAAGTTTTCTGGGTGCTTCTCTGACATGGTGCCCGGCAGGCGGCGGGCGGATGAAATATCCTGCCGCCAGACGAAGGCGCGATTCTAGCAGAATTCCCTATTTCCCTTATCCGCCCATCAGGCCAGCTTAGCGTTGTGGATCAAATGTGGATGGCGCCTTATTTTGCAGCACCATCGTGAAAATACATGAATAAATAATGGGCTAGCTTGCTTTTTTAGGAATCGGTGCATATACTGCAGGAATCCCATTGACCTATATGGGGTTTCAATGCAGGCACCCTTGCTGAAGAAGTATGGTTTCCGCATCAGGACGCGTGTGGGTCTTGTTGTGGATAATCTGTTGATACCCGGACGGGACGCGGCCGAAGCCGAGCGCAAGCTGCGCCAGATCTACCGTGACTGCGAAATCCTCGACCGGAGCTGCCAGCAGCCGGTAGCCAAGGCCGTGCCGGCCAGCTATGAAGACGTGATCGCCCTGATCACGCGCTAGGAAACTAGAAAAACCCCTTCCCGACCAGTTCGTCCGCCAGCGCGGCATAGTCCTGCGCGCCGCGCGAAGTCTTGGCATGGCTGAAAATGTCCAGGTTGCAGGCCGGCGCTTCGGCGACGGCAACGTTTTCGGAGATCACCGTCTCGCAGACTTCGTCGCCAAACTGCTCGGTCAGGCGCTTCTGGATTTCAAAGCTCATGTTGCGACGCCGGTCGAAGCGCGTCAGCAGGTAGCGGCGCTCGACCCGGCGCTTCAGAACCGGCTCGAGTGCCTGCAGGGTGCGTTCCACCTGCAGCGCGCCGCGCAGGGCGAGGAAGTCCGAGGAGATCGGCACCAGCAGCCGGTCGGCGGCGAACACCGCGTTGAGTGACAGCACGCCGAGGAAAGGGCAGCAGTCGATCATCACCTCCCGCTCCTCGCGGTCGGTGCCGAGCTCGTTGAGCCCCTGGTTGAGGCGGTTGAGGATGGTCGGCCCCTTGCCGAAAACCGAATCGACCTTGATGAGCTCGGCATGGGCGGGAATCAGCCGGCCGACGCCCCGCCATTCGATCTCCAACTCGGACAAGGAGCGTCCATCCTGGTAGAAGGAGAAAATGCTGTCGGCGACAGTACCCAGCGCTTGGCCATGTACCGCCGAAAGGTGCGCCTGGGGATCCAGATCCACCAGCAGCACACGCGCTTCACGCCGCGAAAGGGCGGCGGCGAGGTTAAGCGCCGTGGTGGTCTTGCCGACCCCGCCTTTCTGGTTGAAAACGGCTATGCGCGCCATGCCGGCCAGTATATACAAGCCGGGATTTTTCACTTAAGATGCG
>JADLGU010000340.1 GCA_020849155.1 Rhodocyclaceae bacterium
CTGCGCGAGGCGCTGGCTTCCGCCGAGGCCATGGCGCCCTGCGTGCTGTGGATCGACGAGATCGAGAAGGGCCTGGCCAGCGACAGCTCCGGCGGCACCGACGGCGGCGTCTCGCGCCGGGTGCTCGGCACCCTGCTCACCTGGCTGTCCGAGCGCCAGGGCCGGGTCTTCATCGTCGCCACCGCCAACGACATCGAGCAGCTGCCGCCCGAGCTGATCCGCAAGGGGCGGCTCGACGAGATCTTCTTCGTCGACCTGCCGGACGCGCCGACCCGCGCCGAGATCTTCGCCATCCACCTGGCGCGGCGCGAACTGAAGGCCGAAGGCTTCGATCTCGCGGCGCTGGCCGATGCGGCAGACGGGTTTTCCGGCGCCGAGATCGAGCAGGCCGTGGTCTCCGCGCTCTATGAGGCCCATGCTCAGGAGCAGCCCCTCGACCAGCCCCTGCTGCTGGCCGAAGTCGGCCGCACGCGGCCGCTCTCGGTGGTGATGGCCGAGCGGGTGGCGGCGCTGCGCGATTGGGCGGCCGAGCGCACCGTCCCGGCCAACTGAGCCGATGATCGTCTACCTGCACGGCTTCCGTTCCTCGCCGCAATCGAGCAAGGCGCAGCGGCTCAAGGCGCACATGACGGCGCGCAACCTTGGCCCTCTCTTCTGGTGCGAACAGTTGCCGCCTTCTCCGCGCGCCGCCATCGCCCTGGCCGAGCGCCAGATTGCGGCGGCAAGGATGCCCGTCACCGTAGTGGGCAGCTCGCTCGGCGGCTACTATGCGACGCATCTCGCCGAGAAGCATCGCCTCAAGGCGGTGCTGGTCAACCCGGCGGTGGTGGCGCATCTGTCGCTGGCCGAATTCGTCGGCCCGCAGACCAACCTGTACACCGGCGAGACTTTCGACTTCAAGCCGGAATACATCGACGAACTGCGCGCTATCGAGGTGCCGCGGATTTCCCGCCCGCAGGATTTCCTGCTGCTGGCGGAGACCGGCGACGAGGTGCTCGACTACCGCCAGGCCGTTGCGAAATATTCCGGCGCTCGCCAGATAGTGCTGGAGGGTGGCGACCACAGCTTCACGCGCTGGGACGACTATCTGGATGCCGTTCTCGAATTTGCCGGAGTCCTGCCTTGAACTTCGATGCCGATCGTTTCAAGCGGGAAGAGCGCATGGGCTACAACCTGATCGCCGCGCGCTACGCCGAGAGCGCCGCCCTGCGCAGCAGCCTCAACGTCGCTCTGCTCGACGCCGCCGACCTGCGGCCGGGCCAGGCCGTGCTCGACCTGGCGAGCGGCCCGGGGGTGCTGGCGCGCGAGGCGGCGCGGAAGGCGGCAAGCGGCCTGGTGGTGGCGAGCGACATCGCCGAGCAGGCGCTGGCCGAGGGGCGCCGGCGTGAGCCGGCCGGCAGCCTGCAGTTCGCCGCCGCCGATGCGGAGCGACTGGCTTTTGCCGACGGAACCTTCGACCGCGTGCTGTGCGGCCTCGGCCTGATGTTCTTCCCCGACGTGCCGCGGGCGCTGGCGGAAATGCGTCGCGTGCTGAAGCCGGGCGGCCTCGCCGTGTTTTCGGTATGGGGCGAGGAGGCGCGCGCGCCGCTGGTGTCCTGCGCCCTGCAGTGCCTGCGCCGCATCCTGCCGCCGCCCAAGGCCGCGCGCCTGTCGCCCTTCCGCTTCGGCCAGCCGGTCCTCCTGCGGCAGGCGCGGGAGGGGGCGGGCTTTGTCGGCATCGAGCCGCACGTGCATACCCATCGCTGCGCTTTCGACTCGCCGCAGGCCTATTGGCAGGCCTTCCGCGACCTGGCCGGCGGCGCGGCGGCAGGCTTGTCGCGCCTGCCGGAAGCGACCGTGACGCGGCTGGCGGAGGAAGTGGCGCAGGAGCTGGCGTCCTGCCGGCAGGGCGCGGGTTATGTGGTGGAGAGCGAAGTGCTGATCGCCGTTGCGCGGGTATAATTCGCCCGTCCCTGCCGCAACGATTCCCGATGAATATCCTGTTCGAAGAGGACGGCGCCTTCAAGGCCGGCACCGTGCTCGCCGACAACACGACTTCGCTCCAGGTCGAGACCAGCACCGGCAAGCGCGTCAAGGTGAAGGCCGCCAACGTGCTGCTGCGCTTCGCGGCGCCCGCGCCGGGCGAACTGCTGGCGCGCGCCGAGGCCGAGGCGGCCGGCCTGGAGGCGGAATTCCTCTGGGAGGCCTGCCCCGATGCCGAGTTCGGCTTCGAGGATCTGGCGCGCGAGTATTTCGGCCGCACGCCGCAGCCGTTCGAGGCGGCGGCCCTGTTGCTCGGCCTGCACGGCGCGCCGATCTATTTCCACCGCAAGGGCAGAGGCCGCTTCCGCAAGGCGCCGCCCGAGATCCTCAAGGCGGCGCTGGCCGGCCTGGAGAAGAAGCGCCAGCAGGCGCTGGCCATCGAGCGCATGGCCGGCGAGCTCCAGGCCGGCACCCTGCCCGCCGAGTTCCCGCCGCTGCTGAAAGCCCTGCTCTACAAGCCGGACCGCAACCGGCCGGAGACCAAGGCGCTGGAGCTGGCCTGCGCCGAGACGGGCCTCGCCGCCGCCAGCCTGCTGGCGCGCTGCGGAGCGATCCCCTCCAGCCACGACTTCCACCTCGGCCGCTTCCTGTTCGAGTTCTTTCCGGAGGGCACCGGCTTCGGCGACTACGAAGCGCCGCGGATGCCGGAGGAGCTGCCGCTGGCGGAGGTGCGGGCGTTTTCCGTCGACGACGCGGCGACGACGGAGATCGACGACGCCTTCTCGGTGACGCCGCTGGAGGACGGCGGCTGGCGCATCGGCGTCCACATCGCCGCGCCCGGGCTGGGCATCCGGCCGGATTCGGCGCTCGGCGCCATCGCCCGCCGCCGCCTGTCCACGGTGTACATGCCGGGGAACAAGATCACCATGCTGCCGGAAGACGTGGTCGAGCGCTTCACCCTCTCGGCGGGACGCGACTGCCCGGCGCTGTCGCTGTATCTCGATGTCGCGGCGGACTACGCCGTCCGCGGCATGGAGAGCCGCATCGAGCGGGTGCCGGTGGCGGCCAACCTGCGCCATCACGACATCGAGCCGCTGTTCAACGAGACGACGCTGGCGGAGGGCGGTCCGGAGTTCGCCTTCAAGCGCGAGCTGACACTGCTATGGGAGTTCGCCAGTGTGCTGGAGGCCGGCCGCGGCAAGCCCTCGGCCAACCCGCAGAACCTGGAGTTCAGCTTCCACGTGGACTGGCGCGAGCCGGAAGGCCGCGTCGACATCGTTCCGCGCCGGCGCGGCTCGCCCCTCGACAAGCTGGTGGCCGAACTGATGATCGCCGCCAACGCCGCCTGGGGCAAGCTGCTGGCCGAAGCGCAGGTGGCGGCCATCTACCGCGTGCAGGCCGCCGGCAAGGTGCGCATGACCACCGCCGCCCTCTCCCACGAGGGTCTCGGGGTCGACTGCTACGCCTGGTCCAGCTCGCCGCTGCGGCGCTACGTGGATCTGCTCAACCAGTGGCAGCTGCTGGCCCATCTTTCCGGCGAGGCGCCGCCCTTCACGGCGCGCGCCGAAGCCCTGCTTTCGGCCATGCGCGACTTCGAGCTCACCTATGCCGCCTATGCCGAGTTCCAGCGCGGCATGGAGCGCTACTGGTGCCTGCGCTGGCTGCAGCAGGAAGGGGGGGAGGCGCAGCCGGCCCGCGTCGTGCGCGAGAGCCTGCTGCGCCTGGAGCGCCTGCCGCTGTTCCTGCGCTGCCCCTCGCTGCCGGCCTGCGCGCCGCGCAGCCGGGTCAGCGTCGCCATATCGGCCATCGACCTGCTGGCGGCCGATGCGCAGTGCCGCTATCTGGCGACGCTGGCCGAGGCCGACGGCGCCGAGGCTATCGAAGACGCCGACATTCCGGAGTAGAATTCGGACTCATGCCTTCACCTGGCGCCGCCACGCTGCCGCAAAGCATGAGTCTGAAACTCGGCTGGCCCGAGCCGCTTTCCCGCATGGACCCCGCC
>JADLGU010000341.1 GCA_020849155.1 Rhodocyclaceae bacterium
CCGGCGGCCCGGAAATGCGCCAGACCATCGACGCCTTCAACGCCATGGCCGGCAAGCTGGCCAGCACCCTGGGCGAGCTGCGGCAAAGCCACGATGAGCTGCGCATCGCCGCCACGGCCTTCGAGTCGGAAGAGGGCATGATCGTCACCGATGCCGGCCAGGTCATCCTGCGCGTCAACCGCGCCTTCGCCAACCTCACCGGCTACCAGGCCGGCGAGGCGCTCGGCGGCACGCCGCGGCTGCTGCTGTCGGGCGAGTACGACGATGCCGCCTACCGCAAGCTCTGGCGCAGCGTCGAGCACGATCGCCACTGGCAGGGGGAGCTCAAGTACCGCCACAAGAGCGGCCGCCTGTTCCCGGTCTGGCAGACCGTTTCGGCGGTGGTGGGACGCGACGGCGGCATCAGCCATTACGTCATCGCCTTCAGCGACGTCTCCCAGCGCAAGGAGGCCGAGGAGAAGATCCGCAACCTGGCCTTCTACGATCCGCTGACGCAGCTGCCCAACCGGCGCCTGCTGATCGACCGCCTCGGCCACGCCCTGGCCACGGCGGTGCGCCATCACCGCCATGGCGCGCTGCTGTTCCTCGACTTCGACCACTTCAAGATCCTCAACGACACCGAGGGCCACGATGCCGGCGACCAGCTGCTGGTCGAGATCGCCCGGCGCCTGCACAGCTGCGTGCGCCAGGTCGACACCGTGGCGCGCCTGGGCGGCGACGAGTTCGTGGTGCTGCTGGAAAGCCTCGGCGACAACGAGGCCGACGCCGCCAGCCACGCCGAGGTGGTGGGCGAGAAGATCCGCGAGACCATCGCCCGGCCGTTCCTGCTCAAGGGGCGCGAGCACCACGGCAGCATCAGCATCGGCATCAGCCTGTTCGACGACAGCCACCAGAGCGTCGACGAGCTGCTCAAGCGCGCCGACGTGGCCATGTACCAGGCCAAGTCGGGCGGCCGCAACCGGCTCTGCTTCTTCGACCCGGCCATGCAGCAGTCGCTGGTGGCGCGCGCCGAGATGGAGGCCGCCCTGCGGCGGGTGGTGGCCGAAGGGCAGCTGGTGCTGCATTACCAGCCGCAGCTCGACGACCGCAAGCGCATCATCGGCGCCGAGGCGCTGCTGCGCTGGGAGCATCCGCTGCGCGGGCTGGTGCCGCCCGCCGAGTTCATCCCGCTGGCCGAGGAGACCGGCCTGATCGTGCCGATCGGCAACTGGGTGCTGGAGACGGCCTGCGCGCAGTTGCGGGCCTGGCAGGACAGCGAAGCGACCCGCGACCTGATCCTGGCCGTGAACGTCAGCGCCCGCCAGTTCCACCAGCCCGGCTTCGTCGACGGCATCCGCCATATCCTGCAGCGCAGCGGCGCCGACCCCGCGCATCTCAAGCTGGAACTGACCGAGAGCGTGATCATCGACGACATGGAGGACACCATCGAGAAGATGCGGGCCCTCAAGGCGATGGGCATCCACTTTTCGATGGACGACTTCGGCACCGGCTACTCCTCGCTCTCCTATCTGCGCCAGCTGCCGCTCGACCAGCTGAAGATCGACCGCAGCTTCATCCACGAGGTGGACAGCAACAGCGGCGACGCCGAGATCGTCAAGAGCATCATCGCCATGGCCCAGGCCCTCGGCCTCGACGTCATCGCCGAGGGGGTGGAGAAGGAGACCCAGCACCGCTTCCTCGACAGCAACGACTGCAAGGCCTACCAGGGCTTCCTTTTCGGCCACCCGGTGCCGGTGAGCGTCTTCGAGAAGCTGTTCGAAGGGTAGCCGTCCGCCGCCCGGCCGCCCGATGTTCACCCTGCCCAACCTGATCACCATCGCCCGGGTGCTGCTGATCCCGGTGGTGGCCTTCCTTTTGCTCGACCATGATTACAAACTGGCCTTTGCGGTCTTCGCCGCGGCGGCGGTCGGCGACTGGCTCGACGGCTTCCTGGCGCGGCGCCTGAACCAGATGTCGCAACTGGGTGCGGTGCTCGACCCGATCGCCGACAAGATGACCATGATGATCGTCGCCATCCTGATGGCCGCCCAGGGCCTGCTGCCGATCTGGCTGGCGGTGGTGATCGTGCTGCGCGACGCCGTCATCGTCGCCGGGGCGGTGGCCTATCGCTTCGTGGTGGGCCACATCGAGATGGCGCCGACGCGCCTGTCCAAGGCCAACACCTTCCTCGAGTTCGGGGTGTTGACGCTGGCCATGGCGCAGGCGGGCGGCCTGGTCGGCGCCGGGCCCTGGCTGGTGCCGCTCTATGTCCTGCTCTTCGCCTCGGTGCTGGTCTCCGGCGCCCACTACGTCTGGGTGTGGCGGCGCAAGGCCATCCAGGATGGTGGCGGAAAGCAGCCCCGGAATAATAGTTGACAATAATTGTCGGCTTTAATACAGTTGCGCCATCCCAAGGGGGAGTAGCTCTCCGCCGCGGCGTCGTCAATACGGAAACGGCAGGTTTCCCGGCGCCACGGATGGCCGCAGCAGTTGGCCAGGAGCAAGACCTTTGCCGCGATGGCGAAGGCTCCCTTGTCAGAACACGGCCCTTCGTCCTCGCTGGATTGAGGGCCGTTCCGTTTGGGGGCGGATGGGACAACTGACAAGGAGCGTGGGCAATGGAATCGATCGGAACCTGGTGGATGTGGGCGGGCTTCCTCGCCGTCGTCCTGGTGATGCTGGCCATCGACCTGTTCGTCGTCGGCGGCGGCAGGCAGCATCGCGTCACGTTCAGGGAGGCGGCGAGCTGGTCGGTGGTGTGGGTGGCGGTCTCGATGGCCTTCGCCGGCGCGCTGTGGTGGCACCTCGACGGCGCCGCCGGCCGCGGGATCGCCAACGAGAAGGCCCTGGAATTCGTCACCGGCTACCTGATCGAGAAGTCGCTGGCGATCGACAACGTCTTCGTCTGGCTGATGCTGTTCGGCTTCTTCGCCGTGCCGCTGGAGCTGCAGAAGCGGGTGCTGATCCTCGGCGTGCTGGGCGCCATCGTGATGCGCACCGTGATGATCTTCGCCGGCGTCTGGCTGATCGCCAAGTTCCACTGGCTGCTCTACCTCTTCGGCGCCTTCCTGCTGGTCACCGGGGTCAAGATGTGGTGGTTCGCCGAGGAGAAGCCGGACCTGGCCAACAACCCCGTGATCCGCTGGATCCGCGGCCACATGAAGGTCACCGACCGGCTCGAGGGGGAGCGCTTCTTCGTCCGCCGCGAGGAGGGCGGCCGCTGGGTGCGCTACGCCACGCCGCTGTTCCTGGTGCTGGTGCTGGTCGAGCTGACCGACCTGATCTTCGCGGTCGACTCGATCCCGGCCATCTTCGCCATCACCACCGACCCGTTCATCGTGCTGACCTCCAACGTCTTCGCCATCCTTGGCCTGCGGGCCATGTACTTCCTGCTTGCCGACATGGCCGACCGCTTCACGCTGCTCAAGTACGGCCTGGCCCTGGTGCTGGTGTTCGTCGGCGCCAAGATGCTGCTGATCGACCTCGTCAAGATCCCGGTGCTGGTTTCGCTGGGCGTGGTGGCGGCGATCATCGGCGCCTCGGTCGTGCTCTCGCTGCGCCGGAACGCGCGCCGGGGCGCCGCGGCAGGAGGCGGGTGAGGGCGGGCGGCGCTCAGACCGCCCGCGCCGCCTCCCGGCGGGTCTGGCTGGCCTCTGCCAGCAGCCAGTCCGCGAAGCGCTCGGCCTCCGGCCGCGGGGCCCCGGGGGCGCGCACCAGGAAGTAGGCCCGGGCGGCGATGCGCTGGCGCGGACCGCCAAGCGGCTTGAGCTTGTGCGCCGCGATGCGCTCGGCCACCAGCGGGCCGCGCCCCAGGGCGATGCCGCGGCCGTCCTCGGCGGCGCGGATCAACTGGTCGTACTGGTTGAACTCCAGCACCGCCTTGGGCCTGGCGCGGGCCAGGCCGAGACCGGTGAGCCAGGGTTCCCAGGAAAGCCAGGGTGCCTTGCCATCGTCGACATAGGCGAGCAGGGTCAGCTTGGCCAGGTCTTCCGCCCGCAGCGGCGCCCGCAGCCTGGCCGCCAGTCGCGGCGCGGCGACGGGAAAGACTTCCTCCTCGAAGAGCAGGCTGGCGCCCGACGGTGCCGCGTCCGGCGCGATGTAGCGCAGCGCCAGGTCGATGTCTTCGCGCGCCAGG
>JADLGU010000342.1 GCA_020849155.1 Rhodocyclaceae bacterium
CCGATTTGCCGGCGCTGTCGGTGGCCTGCCATTCGCAGCCGTTCACCCACGGCAGGCGCACCATGCCCTCCAGCGATTCCGCGAGAAACTGCTCCGGCCGTTCCTCGCGCTGCATGTTGTCGGCCAGCTCGTGCAGCCAGCGCTCGAAGGGCAGGCCCAGCGACAGCATGTAGCGGGAGAAGAACATGCCGATGCCGGCGAAGCCGAGGCGCGGGTTCCAGGCCCAGGCCATCAGCAGCAGGAAGGCGCCGAAGGTGATGATCGTGGCAACCAGGGATTCGATGTAGCCGCGCTTGAGCAGCAGCATGGCGGCGATGCTGCCCAGCACCAGCACCGCCAGCAGGAGGAAGACGAAGGCGCTGTAGACGAAGTCGACCACCTCGACCTCTTCCTCGGCCTCGTGCTCCATCGGCAGGACGGCCATAACGAGGAAGAGGAGCGGCAGCAGGTACTGGGCAATGATCAGGAACTCGCGGGGAGGATCGAATTGATCGGGCAGCACCTGCGGCACCAGCAGGACCAGCAGGGCGCTGATCAGGTAGGTCAGGACGAACAGATAGAAGGTCTTGGCCCCGCGGGCGGCATAAAAGAACACCTTGCCGCCGACGATGCCGGCCAGCGCCATCGTCCAGAAGATCATCGTCCAGATGCCCGCCCAGAGGGTCGCTGCGGCCACGATGGCGGCGATCACCGCAAGCTGCTGGGGACTCATCCGCTGCTCCGCCCGCACGAAGGGCTGCCAGAGGATGAACAGGCCGATATGCCCCACCAGCAGGGTGCGGCCGACCCCGCTGCCGATGCCTTCCAGCAGCAGCAGATGCAGCAGGCCGAGCAGGCCGAGCAGCAGCCAGCGCCGCTGGCTGTGGGTCAAGCGGCTGTGAGACCGGCCCTGCGATTTCAGTGAGCGCTCTGACGGCATTGCGACAGTATTGTCGAAACTTCGACGGTTTTCTGTGAAATATTCACTATACAGGCGCAAAATATGCGTTTTTCTGCCTGGCCCATTTATTGCGTGGGTACGGGCGTACCACTTTACTCAGGAGAATACCGTGAGACATAAACAAATGGGTTTCACCTTGGTCGAAATCGCCATCGTACTGGTGATCATCGGCCTTCTGCTCGGCGGCGTGTTGAAAGGCCAGGAACTCATCACCCAGGCCAAGATCAAGAACGTGGCGAACGACTTCAACGGCCTCTCGGCGGGCATCTACGCCTACCAGGACCGCTACAAGGGCTTCCCGGGCGACGACAACGGCGCGGCAACCCGCTGGGGTGCGGCCACGGCCGACGGCAACAAGGACGGCTCGGTCGGCGGCGAGATGTCCGCCGCCTGCGCCGCCGCCGCCACGGACGAGTCCTGCCTGTTCTGGCAGCACCTGCGCTTCTCCGGCCTGATCGCCGGCGACACCGCCGTCCGCAGCCAGCCGCAGAACGCCGCCGGCGGCCTGCTCGGCGTGCAATCCAACGCCGGACTGGTGGCGACCCCGGTGCTGTCCGGCCTGGTGATCTGCTCGACCAACCTGCTCGGCAAGATCGCCAGCGCCATCGACACCCAGTTCGACAACGGCGCGCCCGACACCGGCACGGTGCGCGGCTTCACCCAGACGGGTTCCGTGACGCCTGGCGTCGCCACCAACCCGACGCGCGCCGCACCGGCCGCAGCCTACCTCGACGACGGCTCGACGCTCTACACGATCTGCAAGGGCGTCTAAGACCCCCACCGCAGCCTCTTCAGAAAAAACCCGCCGCGACACGGCGGGTTTTTTCCATTTTCGCCCCCCCCCGAAAAGTCAGTCCCCGCAGGACGGCGGCCAATCCGGGCCGCGGCGCCAACCGCCCATGCCCAAAGCGCCTCGCCGGCTGCTTCAGTGACGCTTTTTTCCGGCTGACAGGCATTCATCCAGCACCTCCCCGAGCGCCTGGCCAACCCCGGGGCTTTTGGCCAATGCCGGGTAAAGCGGCTTGATCGCCTTGACCATGGCCGCGGGCGCATCCGCGTACGCACCCTTCAGGGCCCAGGGGTCGGATTCGGCGAGCACGGCGGCTAAAACCAGCGCCTGCCGCCGATCCTTGGCGGCCTTTTCCCTGAAGCCGCGCCTTTGGGTGCTGGAATAGAGCTTGTGCCAGACGAACCGAGCCGTCTGCGGCAGGCGGACGGGAATGCAATGCCCGCCCGCCAGCATTGCCCCCGGCTCGGATGCTTCGAGGAGGTAGCCGTAATGCGGCACGGCCTGCGCTGCCCATGCCAGCTCGGGCACGCGGACAACGGATCCCAGCCGCGCGCCGGGCGCAAGCACGTCGACGCGCAGGCCTTGCACACCGGGCAATTTCACGGACGTCGCGTTTTCGGATGCACGCCCCGGAACCGCCGCAAACGGCAACCCCGTCGCCTGCAGCGTCGCGAGAAACGGCAGCGGGGCCGCCAGCTTGAGCTGCTGCCGGCGCGCAAGGTCGATATCCAGGGTGCGGGCGCCGACGGCGACCGCACCCAGTTCGTTGAGCCAGGCCATGTAGCCCAGCGTGCCGACCAGCACAAGACCTGCCTGGAATGCGCCCCGATTATGCAGTTCGAGCAATACGCGGGCCGTGGATTTGTCGGCCACCTGAAATCCGAGCTTGCGCAGCATGGACACCTGGGACGCTACCCATTCGCTGAAGTGCATCCGCTCGCGCATGGATTGCAGGGCTTCGGCATCGCCGTCCTTGCAGACCAGTTCCTCGGATTGCTTGCCCGGGACCGAGTAAAAGACCCGGTACCAGTACGGGTAGCCGCTGCCTTTGCGCAAGGCGAGCGTGCCCGTCGTGCCGGGCAGAAGCGGTCCGGCTGCCAGTATCCGCTCCTTGAGTTCGGCGTACTGCGTCCGGAATGCGAGTTCGTGCTCGCGAAACAGCGCTGAGGTGGCCATTGCGAATTACCCAATATTTTTCAATTTCATTGGGTAATACTACCGGAAAAACATGGGGCCAATAAGCGTCACCCCTTCAGCAGCCGCCCCTCCCCCGCCGCCAGCCCGTCCGGCTCGCCCAGCAGCACCACCACATCGCCGGCCTCGAGGCGCGCTTGCGGCGGCGTGGCGCTGACGGCGCGGATGCCGCGGCGGCGGCAACGGCCTATGTCGACGACGGCTCGACGCTCTACACGATCTGCAAGGGCGTCTGATACGGGCTGAAGAAGCCTTTCCATGAAAAAGCCCGCCTCGGCGGGCTTTTTCATTGGGGTGCGACGCCTCGCCGCCTACGGCTCGCGGAAGGAACGCCGCATGAAGGCGGTGACGGGATCGAGCAGGTACTCGAGCGCGGTGCGGGCGCCGGTCTTGATGAACAACTCGGCGGGCATGCCGGCCTGCAGCCTGAGGTCGCCGGCTTCCCTGAGCGACTGCAGGGAAACGTCGATGTGCACCGTGTAGTAGGGCAGGTTGGTGGCGCGGTCGACCAGCCGGTCGGCGGAGACGTACACCACCTTGCCCTCGACCACCGGCGTGATGCGCGCCTTGAAGGCGGTCAGGCGCACGTCGGCGTCGCCGCCGACGCGCACGTAGTTGACATCCTCGGTGCGGATGCGGCCCTCGACGATCAGCTTGCTGTCGGTCGGCACGATGTCGAGCAGCGGCTCGCGCGGGCCGATCACGGCGCCCGCCGAAGTCACCTTGAGGTCGACCACCTCGCCGTCGATCGGCGCGACGATGTTCTGCCGCTCGGCGGCGTCCTTCGAGGGGCGCAGGCGCTCCTCCAGGTCGAACAGCTTGTTGGTGCTGTCCTTCAGCTCGTCGGCGGCGGCCTGCATGAACTGGTTCTCGAGGGTCTTCACGCGCAGGGCCAGCTCGCTCGCCTTCTGCCGCGAGCGGGCCAGCTCGGCCTGGTGCTCGCCGAGGCGCGCCTCGTAATCCGCCGTGGCGCGGTCCACCGTCTTCACGCGCACCTCGCCGACGAAGCCCTTCTCCTTGAGGGCGCGGTTGGCCTCCAGCTCGTCGCGCTGCAGCTGCAGGCCGCGCTCGGCGGCGACGATCTGCTTCCTCCAGGCGACCGATTCCTCCTCGGACTGCCTGCGCTGCTGCTCGATCAGCCGCGCCTGCTCGCGCAGCGTCTGGCGGCGCGCCCTGAACAGCGTTTCTTCGCGCTGCAACACCTCCGCCACCTTGGCCTCGCGCGCCGCGCGGGCGACGAGGTCCTCGGGGAACGGCAGCTTGTCGGCCAGGACGCGGTCGGCCGACAGGCGCGCGTTGCGCGCCCGCTCGGAGTCGTACTGCGTGCGCAGCAGGTCGAGGGTGGCATCCACGCGCACGTCGTCGAGCACGATCAGCGCCTGGCCCTGGCGCACGCGGTCGCCGTCGCGCACGCGGACCTCCTTGACGATGCCGCCCTCCTGGTGCTGCACCGTCTTGCGGTTCATGTCGACCTTCACCGCGCCCACTGCGATCACGGCGCCCGAGAGCGGCGCGAAGGCCACCCAGCCGCCGATGCCGACGAAGAACACCGCGATGATCAGCAGGCCGGCGCGGACGATGCGCGTCGCGTCCTCCGCCTTGTCGACGTCGATCACCGGGAAGAACACCGATTTCAGTCGGGCGCCCAGCTCAGCCATTGCCGCCTCCCGCGTCGACCGCCTTCAGCGCGGCGCCTGGGGGGGGCGCCGGGCGCGACAGCTTCGCCAGCACCTCGGCGCGCGGCCCGAACAGCTCGACCATGCCCTCGCGCAGCACCAGCAGCTTGTCCACGTTGGACAGGATCGACGGGCGGTGGGTGATCACGATCTGGGTGACGCCGTCCTGCTTCATGCCGGCCATGGCCTGCGTCAGGGCCGCCTCGCCCTCGCCGTCGAGGTTGGCGTTCGGCTCGTCGAGCACCACCAGGCGCGGCCTGCCGTAGAGGGCGCGCGCCAGGCCGATGCGCTGGCGCTGGCCGCCGGAGAGCGCCGCGCCGCCGTCGCCGATCTGCGTGTCGTAGCCCTGCGGCAGGCGCAGGATCATGTCGTGGGCATTGTCGCGCCGGGCGGCGTCGATCGCCGCCTCGTCGTCCACCTCGCCCAGGCGGGCGATGTTCTCCGCCACCGTGCCGGAGAACAGCTCGACGTCCTGCGGCAGGTAGCCGATGTGCTGGCCGAGGCGGTCGCGCGGCCACAGCGCGATGTCGGCGCCGTCGAGGCGCACGGCGCCCGAGAGCGGCTTCCAGACGCCGATGACCAGCCGCGCCAGGGTGGACTTGCCCGAGGCGCTGGGCCCGATCAGGCCCATCGCCTCGCCGGCCGCCAGCTCGAAGCCGACGCCCTTGATGATCGCCTTGTCGGCGCCCTTGGCGGCGAAGACGACCCGCTCCACCGACAGCCGCCCCTCGGGGGCCGGCAGCGAAGTGGCCTCCTGCCGGGCGGCCTGGGCCGAGATGAGCGCGTCGAGGCGGGCATAGGCGCTGCGCGCCTCGACCAGGCTCTTCCAGCCGCCGATCAGCATCTCCACCGGCGCCAGGGCGCGGCCGAGGATGATCGTCGCCGCCATCATCACGCCGCCGGTGACGTGCTGGTCGATCACCAGGTAGGCGCCGGCGCACATCATGGCGATCTGCACGAACTGGCGCATGAACTTGGTGACGCCGCTCATGGTGCCGGCGACATGGCTGGTCTCCACCTGCAGCTTCTGCACGTCGGCGTTCATCGCCGCCCAGCGGCGCGTCACCGCCTGCAGCATGCCGAGGCCGCTCACCACCTCGGCGTTGCGCAGGCTGGTGTCGATGTAGCGCGAGGCCTTGCGCGTGCCGTTCTGCAGGCGTTCGAGCGGCTCGCGCGTCAGCTTCTCGTTGAGGATCGCCAGCGCCAGCAGCAGGGCCGCGCCGACCAGCGCCACCGCGCCCAGCAGCGGGTGGAAAATGAAGATGACGATGATGTAGAACGGCAGCCAGGGAATGTCGAACAGGGCGAAGATGCCGCTGCCGGTGAGGAAGCCGCGCAGCACGTTCACGTCGCGCAGGCCGTGCACGTATTCCGTGCCGCCCAGCTTGGCGGCGTTGTCGAGCAGGCCGCCGAGCACGCGCGGGCCGAGCATCGCGTCGAGCGCCACGCCCGCCGCCGCCAGCAGGCGCGCGCGCAGCAGGTCGAGCATGGCCATCACCACCAGCGCGCCGGCGGTGACCAGCGTCAGCATCACCAGCGTCTCGTTGCTGCGGCTGGAAATGACGCGGTCGAACACCTGCAGCATGTACAGCGAAGGCGCCAGCAGCAGCATGTTGATGCACAGGCTGAAGAGGCCGGCGTAGAGGAAGAACGGGCGGAACCGTTCGAGCAGTTTGCGCATCAGTTCCCTTTGGGAATTCTATGCAGCGGGATTATACCGGAGCGGCCGCGGGCCACGCTGCGCGGTGCCATGGCGGACGCCGATTGCCTTGCCAGGCAGACAACCTGGCGACAATCGGTTCTATTCGACTTCATCCGCCCCCGACTGCCCCTGCCGGCGAATCATTTCCAAAGCCCGCTCCAGGGCCGCCCTTGTCACGCCAGCTACGATGCAGTCGAGATCGAAGCGATTGGCATCCTCGAAGCTCTTGAAACGATAAATGCCCTTGGGGATGAACGTCCGGTTGCCGGTGGGCAGCCGATGGATTTCGTCGTTGAAACGGGCGCCTTCGGCCAGCAGTTCAGCCGAAGCCGAGAAGGAAATGGGGCGATCCGTACGGCGGCCGACGGTGCGCATGGTGGTCTGCCCGACGCAAGTAGCGATTCCCATATTGGTCGATTACCCTAAGGCTCCGCGATTTCCAGCACATCGACGATGGCCAGTTGAACTCGGCGCATTTCCTCGCGCGACAGAAGGGCCAGCGGGCCGGCGGCAAGGCGGCGGTTGTCTATGGCGCGCAGTTGATCGACCAGCAGGTCGGAATCCTGTTCCAGCCTGTCCCGCGATCCGATGCGCACGCGCAGCGGTTCCGCATCCTCGATCAGGTTCGTCGTCAGCGGCACGATCAGGGTGGACGGATGTCCCGCGTCCAAAAGCGACTGCCCCTGCACGATGAGAACGGGCCGCATTTTGCCGGGCTCGGTACCCCGGCCCGGGTTCAGGTTGGCGAGCCAGATCTCGCCGCTACTTGGCTTTGGTGCGCCCATACTCGACCGCATCGAATTCGGCGCATACCCGCATGCTTTCCTCGCGCACGCGCCCGGAAAGCGAACGCAGGCGCTTGCTGCGCTCCTCGGCGGCCACCTCGCGATTCATGCGGCTGATGGCGATGCGGACATACTCCGAGCGCGGCACATGCAGCAGCTTCGCCTTGGCATCCACTTCCTCGACGAGCGTATCCGGCAGACGAATCGTAAGCGTAGTCATTGTTGAGCCATAGAAATGAATACATTCTGTAATATAAATCGTACTCACGAATCCCTGGGCAGTCAATAGCTGCATTCAGATAGCCACCCATGGCGACAAGCTGACCTGCAAACAAAACGGGCGGCCCGCAGGGGGCCGCCCGAGGAAAATGCCGGCCGGGGCACGGCCGCCGCAGTCAGGTTGCCGATCGCACTCCCTGTCAGATGATCGTGATATCGGTATTTGCCAGGGCCGGCGTTCCATTCAGGTGGGCAAACTGCACTGCCGCGCCCGCACCGTTGCCGTCGGCATCATAGTACAGGTTGCCGGTGGTGGTGTCGTAGAGGATGAAGTCGTTTGCATCCGCCGCCGTGGCGCCGCCTCCGCTGACGAAATTCCCCGCCGCCAGGGTGCCGGTCGAGGTCAGTGCGGTGAAGATGCCATTTTCCAGGTAGAGCAGGTCGAAACCGGCCGTGTAATCGGTGAGGGTATCCGACGTGCCCAGCGCCGTATTGAACACGAAAGTATCGGCTCCAGCACCACCCGTCAGCGTATCCGCACCGGTACCGCCCCTGATCGTGTCGGCACCGCCGCCTGCGTCAACCGTCTGCCCGCCGCCGCCAAGCGTGATGTTGTCGCCGAACGAGGAACCGATGATCGACAGGCCGGCAATACTCGTTGCGGTCAGCGTGGTTGCCACGGAGAAGTTGACTGCCTCGATACTGGTGATCGATGTCGCCAGGCTCATGTCCATCGAACCGCCCGTAGCCACCAGGGTGTCGGTACCGCTGCCGCCATCGATCGTGGTACCTACAATCGTCGTGTTCGAGACGTTGAAGCTGTCGTCGTTCGCCTCGCCATTGATCGTCTGGCCCGCGCTGTTGATGGTCACGATGTCGGCGCCAGCGCCGGCGTTGACCGTCTGGCCCGAGGCCGTGCCGGTATTGATGATGTCGGCGTTGCCGGACCCCGTGATCAGGAGTCCGACAAGCGAGGAAGCCGTCAAGGTCACGCCGGAGGCCGCGATCACCACCTCCTCGAAGCCCACAACGCTGCCGCCGGACATGTTCGATACGCCGCCGCCCGTGATGATCAGCTGGTCCGTGCCGGTACCGCCGTCGAAATTGGAGGCAAGCGCGACTTGCGTGACGGAAACCTGGTCGTCCCCGCCGCCCGCATTGACGATCTGGGTGTTGGTGCCGAGCTCGATGACATCGTTGCCGGCCCCGGTGTTGATCGTCAGGGCGCCGCTGAAGAGCTGGGCATTGATCGACACGCCATGGCCCGTCGTGAGCGCCGTGGCATCGATCGTCGCCAGCGCCTTTGAAGAGGCGGTCGCGCCCACAGTAATGCTTTGCGGCCCGGCAACATCGCTCAGTTTCAACGTCTCCACGGTCGACACGTTTGCAAAGTCGGTATCAATCACCGTTGCCGAATCGGTAATCAGGATTTCGTCGGTGCCGTTGCCGCCCGCCACCGTATCCGCGCTGGTGAAATCGGCGCTGAGGAAGCGGAAGCTGTCGTTGCCGTCATTGCCGGTCAGGTTGTCCGAGCCCGCGCCGGAGATGATGATGTCCGCCACCGTGCCGCCTGTCAGCGTGTCGTTGGCCGAGCCGCCGATCAGGGTGATGCCTGTCGTATAGGTGCTCGCATTAACCGTCGTGGACCCCGAGGTGACAGCCGAGACATCCACCGTGACGATGCCGGCGGCCTGCGCGCTGCCTGCTCCCGTACCAACCGTGATGCTCTGGCCGCTTGCATTGAAGCCCAGGGCCAGCGTCTCGATTTCCGAAACGCTGCCGAACTCGGTTCCGTCAACAGTGGCTGCATCCATGATGCGGATCTCGTCCGTGCCGCCGTTTCCGTCCAGCGTTCCGGTCGAATTGAGGATCGCATCGGACATGCGGATGCTGTCCGCACCCGTGCCGCCGGTGACATTCTGGCTAGTCGCGGAGAGGGTGATGCTGTTCGTGCCATTGTCTAGAACATAGGTCTTGATATCCGCATCCGCTGTCAGCGTGCCCGTGCTGGAAAGCGTGATGGTGTCGTCCCCGCCGTTGGCGTTGATGTTGGTCGTGAAGCCGTTGTGCTGCGCCACCGTCATGGTGACGCCAATTGCCGCCACGCTGCTGATGTCCAGCGTGCCCGCGCC
>JADLGU010000343.1 GCA_020849155.1 Rhodocyclaceae bacterium
GACGCGGGCGTAGACGCGGATGTCCTTCACCTGCGCCGCGAATTCCTCGTCGGAGAGCGCCGCCAGCTCGACGCCGGTGACGACGCGGCCGCCGCGGTCGAGGATGCCGAGCCGTTCGGCGATGGCGCGCGCCGTGGCCGGATGGTCGCCGGTGATCATCACCGGCACGATGCCGGCGGCGAGGCACTCGGCGACCGCCGCGGCGGCCTCCTCGCGCGGCGGGTCCATCAGACCGACCAGGCCGAGGAAGGTGAGATCGCTCTCCGCCTCACCGATGTTCGCCGGCAGGGTATCGAGCCGCCGTTCGGCGAAGGCCAGCACGCGCAGGCCGCGCGCGGCGAGGCGCTCGGCCTGGGCCAGCGCCTCTTCCGCATCGAAGGGCGCCGGCCCATGCGCGGTGAGCCGCCAGGGGCAGCGCTCGAGGATGGCTTCCGGCGCCCCTTTGACGCAGGCGAGGAAGCCATCGGTGAGGGCATGCACCGTCGCCATGCGCTTGCGCGCGGAATCGAAGGGGAACTCGCCGTGCCGCGGCGACTGACTTTTCAGATCATCGAGGTCCACGCCGCGCAGGCGCGCCGCTTCCAGCAACGCCACCTCGGTCGGATCGCCCTGAATGCGGCCGTCGGCGCCGGGCGCGGCGTCGTTCACCAGCGCCAGCGCGCGCAGCAGGCTCGGCCACGGCTCGACGCGCAGGTCCTCGCCTTCGGTCCAGAACACCTCCGCGTGCATGCGGTTCTGCGTCAGCGTGCCGGTCTTGTCCGAGCAGATGAAAGTGATCGAGCCGAGCGTCTCCACCGCCGGCAGGCGGCGGATGAGGGCGTTCTGCTTCACCATCTTGGCCGCCCCCAGCGCCAGCGAGATGGCTACCACCGCCGGCAGCGCCTCGGGGATGGCCGCCACCGCCAGGCTAACTGCGGTGAGGAACATCAGCACCGGCGGCTCGCCGCGCGCGAGTCCGGCGACGAAGACGATGGCGCAGATGCCCAGCACCGCCCAGGCAAGCCGTGCGCCGAAGCGGGCCAGCCGCTTCTGCAGCGGCGTCTTCACTTCCTCCGCGCCTTCGAGCAGGCGCGCAATGCGGCCGAGCTCGGTGGCCAGCCCGGTGGCGGCGACGACGCCGACGCCGCGGCCGTTGGCCACGAGCGTGCCCTTCCAGGCCATGTTGGCGTGGTCGCCGAGCGGCAGCCGGGCGTCGGCCAGCGCCTCGACGTGCTTTTCCACCGGCAGCGATTCGCCGGTGAGCGCCGCTTCCGACAGGCGCAGCTGCGCCGCCTCGATCAGGCGCAGATCCGCCGGCACGATGTTGCCGGCTTCCAGCAGCACGACGTCGCCCGGCACCAATTGGTCCGCCGGCAGCGTCGCCACGGCGCCGTCGCGGCGCACGCGCGCCGTCGGCGCCGCCATCAGCCGCAGCGCCGCCATGGCGCGCTCGGCGCGCCACTCCTGGACGAAGCCGATCGCGGCATTCAGCAGCACGATGACGAAGATGGCGATGGTGTCGGTCGGCTCGCCGACGATGCCGGAGATCACCGCCGCGGCGATCAGCACCAGGATCATGAAGTCGGCGAACTGGTCGGCGAGCATGCGCAGCGGCGAGCGGCGGCCGCCTTCCGGCAGGGCGTTCGGGCCGTGCCGCGCCAGGCGCCGAGCCGCCTCGGCAAAAGTCAGTCCCTGCGGGACGGCGTCGAGGGCGGCGAGCGCCGCCTCGGCCGATTCGGTGTGCCAGGGCGGCCGCGTCATTTCATCCATGGGGCGAGCCAGGCGGCGGCGATGGCGAGGGTGGCCAGGGTGACCGGCACGCCGATGCGCGCATGCGCGCGCCAGTCGATGCGGATGCCGCGCCGCGCCGCGCAATCGACGACGATGATGTTGGCGATCGAGCCGACGATGAGCAGGTTGCCGGCCAGCGTGCTGACCAGCGCCAGCAGCGGGCCCGACCAGGGCTCGCTGGCGGCCGGTAGCAGCAGCATCGTCGCCGGCACGTTGGAGACGAGGTTGCTCGCGACGAAGGCGACGGCGAACATCGGCAGCTGCGCGCCGAGGGACAGCCCCGCTTCGGCCAGCCCCTGCATGGCGCGCGCCGCCAGGCCGGTTTCCTGGAAGGCGTGGTTGACCACGAACAGGCCGATGAACAGCACCAGCAGCTCCCAGTCCACCAGGCCGAGCATCTTGTTGGTGTGCAGGCGGCGCGAGAGCAGCAGCAGGCCGGCGCCGGTGAGCGCCGCCACCTCGCGCGGCACGGCGGTGAAGAGAAAGACGGCGAGCAGCGTGCCGGCCACCATCAGCCCCTTGGCCGTCTGCCAGGGGTCATAGATGGTTTCCGCTTCCTCGCGCCGCTCGGGCGGGGCCTCGGGTGCCGGGCCCTGCAGCGTCCAGTTGCCGCGCGAAAGGAAGGCGACGATGGCCCAGGTGGCGGCGAGGCCGGCCAGCACGGGCGCGGCGGCGGTTGCCGCGTAGCCGGCGAAGGACAGGCCGAGCGTCTCGCCGATCAGCATGTTCTGCGGGTTGCCGATCAGGGTGGCGGCCGAGCCGACATTGGCGGCGCAGGCCAGCGCCAGCAGGAAGGGCACGGGGTTCAGGCGGCGCGCCAGGCAGGCGTCGGCCAGCACCGGCGCCATGGCCAGGCAGACGATGTCGTTGGAGAACACCGCCGAGAGTGCCGCCACGGCCGCCATCAGCGCCGCCAGCAGCGCCGGCGGCGAGACCTGCAGCGCCGCGATGCGCCGGGTGACGCGGGCGTAGAAGCCGCCCAGGCGCATCTGCGCCGAGAGCACCATGAAGGAGAACAGCAGCAGCACGGTGGGCAGGTGCACCGCCTGCGCCGCTTCGTCGGGGCTGATTTCGCCCAGCGCCACCAGGGCAATGGCGCCGAGCAGCGCGATGCCGGTGCGGTCGATCTGCAGGAAGGGCAACTCCCCCAAGAACATGCCCAGGTAGACGACGATGAAGACGAACAGGACGGTGGTCATCGGGAAAGGGTAAACCGCAAGGGGCCGGTCCGGCCCGCGTGCTACAATTCGCCGCCATTTTCGCAGCAATTCGCCCAACCATTCCAGGGGAATTTATCGTGCTTTCGTCCCTCGCCCGCCTGGCCTTCGTCCTGCTCACCCTGTTCGCCCTGCCGGCCATGGCCGCCGAGGGCGCCGCGCCGGAGGGCCCGGCCGTGGCCGGCATCCCCGTCGAATTCATCCTCTTCGCCCTGACCCTGCTCGGCGTGGCGCTGTTCCACAACTACACTTTCTATGTCGGCCTCACGGGCATGTTCGTCATCGCCCTCTACAAGATCGTGTTCACCGGCTTCAAGACCGGTGCCGGCGTGATGGGTTTCGTCGGCCATCTCGGCCACGAGTGGGTGGTCCTCGCCAACCTGTTCTGCCTGCTGATGGGTTTCGCCCTGCTGGCGCGCCACTTCGAGAAGAGCCACGTGCCGGTGATCCTGCCGAAGTACCTGCCCGACGACTGGAAGGGCGGCTTCGTCATGCTGGCCATGGTGTGGATCCTCTCCAGCTTCCTCGACAACATCGCCGCGGCGCTGATCGGCGGGGCCATGGCGCACCAGTTGTTCCGCGCCAAGGTGCACATCGGGTTCCTGGCCGCCATCGTCGCCGCCTCGAACGCCGGCGGCTCGTGGTCGGTGGTGGGCGACACCACCACCACCATGATGTGGATAGCCGGCGTCTCGCCGGCGCAGGTCTTCGAGGCGTTCCTGCCCGCCGCCATCGCCCTGGTGATCTTCGGCATCCCGGCGGCCAAGCAGCAGCACGCCTACTCGCCGATCCTCAAGAACGCCCACGCCCACACCCATGTCGATTGGGCGCGCATCGGCATCGTCGCGCTGATCCTGGTCTTCGCCATGGTCACCAACATCGTCATCAACTCGAAGTTCCCGGATCAGGCGGACCATTTCCCCTTCATCGGCGTCGCGGTGTGGGCGGCGATCCTGCTGACGGTGGGCCTGCGCCGGCCGGACTGGGAACTCCTGCCGGAGACGGCCAAGGGCACGATCTTCCTGCTCTCGCTGGTGACCTGCGCCTCGATGATGCCGGTCGAGAAGCTGCCCGCCGCCTCCTGGCAGACGGCCTTCGGCCTCGGCTTCATCTCGGCGGTGTTCGACAACATCCCGCTCACCGCACTGGCCATCAAGCAGGGCGGCTACGACTGGGGCTTCCTCGCCTACGCCGTCGGCTTCGGCGGCTCGATGATCTGGTTCGGCTCCTCGGCCGGCGTGGCGCTCTCCAACATGTACCCGGAAGCCAAGTCGGTCGGCCAGTGGCTGCGCCACGGCTGGCACGTCGCGCTGGCCTACGTCATCAGCTTCCTCGTCATGGCGGCCGTGCTCGGCTGGCATCCCGAGGCGCCCAGGAAGGGCGGCGAAGCGCCGCCGGCGGCGACGCAGCCGAAATAGGCAATCTTCGGTATTCTTGAGGCGCCGGACGGGCAACCGTCCGGCGCTTTTTCATTGCGCGCGCATGAACCATGCATGAAGGCCTGAGGATCGTCCTTGTCCTGCTCACCGCGGCGGTGTTCGCCGTGGCGCTGGCGAAGGCCCTGCGCCTGCCCTCGCTGGTGGCCTATCTCGCCATCGGCATCGCCGTCGGCCCGCACGCCCTGGGCTGGCTGCCGCAGAGCGAGCAGACCGCGCGCCTGGCCGAGTTCGGCGTGGTGTTCCTGATGTTCTCCATCGGCCTCGAGTTCTCGCTGCCGCGCCTGGTCGCCATGCGCCGGCAGGTGTTCGGCCTGGGCGGGACGCAGGTGCTGGCCACCGCCCTGGCGACCCTGGCCATCGCCCATTTCGGCGGCATTGCCTGGCAGGGCGGGCTGGCGCTCGGCGCCGCCTTCGCCATGAGCTCGACGGCCATCGTCGGCCGCCTGCTGGCGGAGAAGCTCGACCTGCATTCGGCCTCGGGGCGGCGCACCATGAGCGTGCTGCTGTTCCAGGACCTGGCCGTGGTGCCGCTGCTGATCCTGGTGCCGGCGCTGGCCGGCGCGGCGGGGCCGGCCGGCGAGCTGGGGCGGGCGTTCGTCCTGTCGCTGGCCCTCCTGCTGCTGGTGATCGTCGCCGGCCGGCGCCTCGTCCGCTGGTGGTTCGACCTGGTCGTGCGGCGCAAGTCCACGGAACTGTTCATGCTCAACGTGCTGTGGATCACCACGGCGCTGGCCTTCTTCACCGAATGGGCCGGTCTGTCGCTGACGCTGGGCGCCTTCCTCGGCGGCATGCTCATCTCCGAGACCATGTACCGCCACCAGGTGGAGGCCGACATCCGCCCCTTCCGCGACGTGCTGCTCGGGCTGTTCTTCATCACCATCGGCGCCCAGCTCGACCTCGCCGTCGTCTGGCAGCGCATCGAATGGGTGGCGCTGGTGCTGGCCGGCCTCGTCGCCGGCAAGGGCCTGCTGATGCTGGTCGTCACGCGGCTGGCCGGCGCCGACGCCCCGGTCGCCTTTCGAACCGCGGCGCAACTGGCCCAGGCCGGCGAGTTCGGCTTCGTGCTGCTGACGCTGGCTGCGGGCCACGGCCTGCTGGCGCCCGAGGTGGTGCAGCCTTCGCTCGCCGGCATGCTGCTCTCCATGCTGGCGGCGCCATTCGTCATCGAGCGGGCGCGCCACTGGAGCGCGCGGCTGTCCGGCGACGAGTGGCTGCAGCGCTCGGCCGCCCTGCAGGAGGTGGCGAGCCACGCCCTGAACATCGCGGACCATGCCATCGTCTGCGGCTACGGCCGCAGCGGCCAGAGCGTCGCCCGCTTCCTGGCCAAGGAGCGGATTCCCTTCATCGCCCTCGACATCGACCCGCACCGCGTGCAGCAGGCTCTCTCCGCCGGCGAGAACGTGGTGTTCGGCAACGCCGACCGGCGCGAGGTGCTGCTCGCCGCCGGCCTCGACCGCGCGCGCGTCGTCGTCGTCACCTACCCCGACGTGCCCTCGACGGGGCAGACGCTGGGCCTGATCCGCGGCCGCCGCCCCGGGCTGCCGGTGGTGGTGCGGGCGGCGGACGACTCCCACCTCGACGAGCTGAAGCGCGCCGGGGCGAGCGAAGTGGTGCCGGAAGTGCTCGAGGGCAGCCTGATGCTGGCGGCGCAGACGCTGCTGCGCGTCGACGTGCCGCTGCGCCGCGTGCTGCGGGACATCGAGGCGGCGCGCGGCCTGCGCTACGAGTCGCTGCGCGAGCGCTACCGGGCGGCCGACAAGGAGGATGCGGGATGAAATCGGCGGCCTTGGCCCTGCTGCTCCTTCCCGCGAGCGCCCAGGCCGCCGGCGCCGGGGTGGTCGGCGAGAACCTGCTCTGGCTCGCCCTCATCCTGCTCGCGGCGCGGCTGTTCGCGCCGCTGGCGCAGAAGCTGGGCTTTCCCGCCGTGCTGGGCGAGCTGCTGCTCGGCGTGGCGCTCGGCAACCTGTCGCTGTTCGGCTTCCACTATTTCGACGGCGTGGCGAAGGACCCGATCATCGCCTTCATCGCCGAGCTGGGGGTGATCGTGCTGCTGCTGCAGATCGGCCTGGAGACGCGCCTGGCCGAGCTGGTGCGGGTCGGCGGCCGCGCCACGGCGGTGGCGGCCGTCGGCATCGCCGCGCCCTTCGCGCTCGGCACCTACCTGGTCGGGCCGCTGTTGCTGCCGGGCATGACGCAGAACGCCTACCTGTTCCTCGGCGCCACCTTGGCGGCGACCTCGGTGGGCATCACCGGGCGGGTGTTCCGCGACCTCGGCCGGCTCGATTCGACCGAGGCGCGCATCGTGCTCGGCGCCGCCGTCATCGACGACGTGCTCGGCCTGGTCATCCTGGCCGTGGTGTCGGGCCTGGTGCAGGCGGGAAAAGTCAGTCTCCCCGAGACGGCGTGGATCATCGCCGAGGCCGGCATTTTCCTCGGCGGCTCGATCTGGCTCGGGCGGCTGATCGCGCCGCACTCCAGCCGCTGGCTGGCGCGCCTCGACGCCGGCCCGAGCATGCTCTTCGCCCAGGTGCTCGCCACCGGCCTGTTCCTCGCCTGGCTGGCCCACGCCATCGGCCTGGCGCCGATCATCGGCGCCTTCGCCGCCGGGCTGCTGTTCGAACCGGTGTTCCTCAGGCACTTCGAGACGCCGCGCATCGTGCAGGAGGCGGCGCCGCTGCTGCCGCAAGGCGAATCGGGGAAGAGCCTGCGCGCGCTGATGGAGAAGCACGCCCGCCACCAGCACGAGTCGATGATCGAGCCGATCGGCTATTTCTTCGTGCCGGTGTTCTTCGTGCTGACCGGCATGCAGGTCGACCTGCAGACCCTGGCCGACCCGAAACTGGTCGCCATCGCCCTCGGCGTCACCGTCGCAGCCGTCGTCGGCAAGCTGGCCGCCGGCTTCGCCGCCGGGCGCGGGGCGAATGCCTGGATCGTCGGCTGGGGCATGGTGCCGCGCGGCGAGGTCGGCCTGATCTTCGCCGTCGCCGGGCGCCAGCTCGGCGTGCTCGACGACACCCTGTTTTCCATCGTCGTCATCATGGTCATCCTGACCACCCTGCTGACGCCGCCCATCCTCACCTTCCTGCTTCGGCGCCAGTAGGGGTTATCCCTAAGGCCTCGGCTATGGCCTGTTCGATTGTTTAGGTTCAAACTGTCCCGACAGAAGAACAGAGGGGCGCCAGCCCCCGTTTTCCATCACACACAGAGGAGAAGATCATGAGCAACGATGACCAGAACAAGCAGCTTTCCCGCCGTTCCTTCCTGAGCAAGGCCGCCGCCGGCACCGCCGGCGCCGCCGCGCTCGGCTTCCCGATGATCTCGGTGGCGCAGTCGCCGATCACCATGCGCTGGCAGTCGACCTGGCCGGCGAAGGACATCTTCCACGAATACGCGCAGGACTTCGCCAGCCGGGTGAACGGCATGTCCGGCGGCCGCCTGAAGATCGAGGTGCTGCCGGCCGGCGCCGTGGTGAAGGCCTTCGACCTGCTCGATGCCGTCTCCAAGGGCACGCTCGACGGCGGCCACGGCGTGGTCGCCTACTGGTACGGCAAGAATTCCGCCGTGGCGCTGTGGGGTTCCGGCCCGGCCTTCGGCATGGACCCGAACATGGTCCTGGCCTGGCACAACTACGGCGGCGGCAAGCAGATGCTCGACGATATCTACAAGAGCCTCAACCTCGACGTCCAGTCCTTCATCTACGGGCCGATGCCGACGCAGCCCTTTGGCTGGTTCAAGAAGCCGGTCACCAAGGTGGCCGACATCAAGGGCATGAAGTTCCGCACCGTCGGCCTCGCCGTCTACATCTACAAGGACATGGGCGTGGCGTTGAACCCGATGCCAGGCGGCGAGATCGTGACGGCGATCGACCGCGGCCTGATCGACGGCGCCGA
>JADLGU010000344.1 GCA_020849155.1 Rhodocyclaceae bacterium
CAGCACCGATGTCGCCCAGGGCATGGCCTTCATGGTCTGGCTGACGCTGCTGCTGTTCCTCGACCTGATCCTGCTCGGCGTCATGATCCAGGAAAGGGTGCGACCGGAAGTGGCGGTGGGCATCGCCCTGGCCAACCCGCTGCAGGTGTTCCGCACCGCCGCGCTGGCGCTGTTCGACCCGCAGCTGATCGTGCTCGGCCCCTCGGCCTTCGTCATCCTCGACACCTTCGGCGCCACCGGCTACAAGTTCTTCGCCGTGCTCTACCCGGCGGCGGTCGGCGCGCTGGCGGCCGGCGCCGGCTACCTCGTCTTCCGGCGCGGCGACCTGCCATGAGCGGGCGGCGCCTGCTTTTGGCGGCGGCGCTGCTCTGGCTGCCGCTGACGGCCGCGGCGGCGGACGCGGCGGCGCTGTTCGCCGCGACGCTGCACGACCTCGACGACAAGCCCTTCGCCCTGGCGCAGCTGAAGGGCAGGCCGCTGATCGTGAACTTCTGGGCGCGCTGGTGCGGCCCCTGCAAGAAGGAGATCCCCGAACTCGCCGCCGCCCACGACAAGTACGCGAAAAATGGCCTCGTCGTCGTCGGCATCGCGCTCGACGACAAGGTCGAGGCGACCAGGGATTTCGCCAAGGCCTACGAGATGCGCTACACCGGACTCCTCGCCAAGGAAGGCGGCATCGCCCTGATGCAGGCCAGCGGCAATCCGAAGGCGGTGGTGCCGTTCACCCTCGTCATCGACCGCCACGGCATCGTCGTCGACAGTAAACTGGGGGCCATGAGCCACGCCGAGATCGAAGCCGCCGCCAGGCGGATTCTGGGAACGAAATGATGCCGCCGCCCGCCGAACCGACCCTCGCCGCCTTCCCCAACCCGTTCCTGCGCTATTTCGCGGCGACGCGCCCGCCCTTCCTCAGCGTCACCTTCGCCGCCTGCCTGGTGGGGCTGGCCACCGCCGCGCTCGACGGCGCCATGCTGCGCCCGGCCGCCGCCTTCTTCACGGTGTTCTTCGCCCTCGTCGCGCACGCCGGCATCAATGTGCTCAACGACTACTACGACGCGCTCAACGGCACCGACGCCGCCAACACCGAGCGCCAGTTCCCGTTCACCGGCGGCAGCCGCTTCATCCAGAACGGCGTGCTCGGCCTGGCGGCGGCCGGCCGCTTCGGCTACGCCCTGCTCGCCGCGGTGATTCCCGCCGGCCTGTGGCTGGCGTGGACCTCGGCCGGCGGCCTCATCTGGATCGGCCTGGCCGGCCTGTTCGTCGGCTGGGCCTACTCGGCGCCGCCCTTCAAGCTGATGAGCCGCGGTTGGGGCGAACTGGCGGTGGCCTGCGGCTGGCTGATCGTCGTCGTCGGCGCGGATTACGTGCAGCGCGGCGCCTTCTCGGCGCTGCCCTTCGTCGCCGGCCTGCCCTACGCGCTGCACGTCGCCAACGGGCTGTTCATCAACCAGTTCCCCGACTACCGGGCCGACGCCGCCACCGGCAAGCGCAACTGGGTGGTGCGCCTGGGCCCCGCCCGCGCGCGCTACGGCTATCCGCTGATCGTCGGCACGGCTTACGGCTGGCTGATCGGTTCGGTCATCCTGGGCGCCCTGCCGTGGACCGCGCTCATCGCGCTGGCCGCGCTGGCGCCGGCGCTGGCGGCGACGAAAGGCCTGCTCGCCCACGCCGCCCAGCCGGCGCAGCTCGTGCCGGCGATCCGCGCCACCATCGGCGCGGCGATGCTGCACGGCATCCTGCTCGCCGTCGGGCTGGCCGCCGCGCGTCTGTTCTGAGCGCCGCGATGGCCGCCTACCTCATCGGCCACATCAAGATCAAAGACCCGCTGAAGTGGGAGACCTACCGCGACCAGGTGCCGGCGACGCTGGCGCCGTGGAACGCCGAGCTGGTGTTCCGCGGCAAGGCCTTCGCCGTGCTCGGCGGCGAACACGCCCACACCGACACCGTGGTGATCCGCTTCCCCGACCCCGCATCGTTGCGCGGCTGGTTCGAATCGCCGGCCTACCAGGCGCTGATCCCCCTGCGCCAGCAGGCGGCCGAGGTGACCCTGATCGGCTACGAGGCCTGAGCCGGAAAAAGTCGGTCTCCGCAGGACGGCGATATGTTTCGGGAGAGATCCAGGCCATAAGCGGACTTCCGATAGGCCCGCGCAAGGCCGATCATATGGGCAATATATTGACCAATACTATAAATTATGGTTAATATTGTGACCATATGAGCGCTTCGGAAATCAGCCCCATCCTGGAACGCCAGTTGTTGCTGCAACTGGGCGACCGGCTCAAACGCCTGCGCAAGGCGCAGGGCATTGGCACGGTCGAGATGGCCGCGCGCGCCGGCATCGCCCGCAATACCCTGCGGGCCGTCGAAGCCGGCGATCCGGCTCCCTCCATCGGCACCTACCTGCGCGTGATGTCCATCCTCGGCATCGGCGGCGAGCTGGCGCTGCTGGCCGGAGACACCCTGCAGCCGGCGCCGGCGGATTCCGCCGCGGCGCGATCCCGGCGCGCGGCGCCGATCGTGCAGGTGCGCGTCTCGGCGGACGACGCAAGGCACCGGCTTCAGGACCTGCAAAGCCTGGCGCTCCACGAGGAAGCGGTGCGGCTGGCCAAGGCCGACCCGGCACTGGTGCTGCAGGCCCAGGACACCGCCCGGCGCTGGCTCGCCACCGGCGACGCGCGCTCCGCGCTCCTGTGGCGCGAGTGGCAGCGCATTCTGGCTGCGGGCGCCTGGCGCAAGGCGCTCGGCCGCACGCGCCATGCCCAGCAACTGCGGCAGGCCTCGCCGCTCGTCACCATCCTTCCGGAAGCGGTGCGCCGGCGCATCCTGAAGCAAGTGAGCGATCTTAAAAACGGGATCGTGATCGGCAGCGCGCCGGGAACGCCGCTGAACGGGCGAGACCAGGAGACGCCATGACGCTGGAAGAACTAGACACACGTTACGCCGGCGCAGGTGCTGGAGTTGGTACCGACCATGCCCGTCGACGACAAGGCGCAGCGAACGCTGCGCGCGACGATTCGCCGCTGGGCGAAGGCCGTACGAGACGCCGGTCACGACGTTCCGGAAGCGTGAGCAGCATCCGCTCGCCGTATTCCGGAGACTGCCTTTATCGGGGCGCCGATATCCGAGGCTTCTGCGCGATCGCCAGCTCCCGCTTGTGCGGAGCCGGCGGAAAAAGTCGGTCTCCGCAGGACGGCGATATCCATTCGTATAATCAATAGGGCCTGACTGGGTTGGGCTGACTGGAAGCGCGTGAAGCGCGAGGCGGCCTGAATGCGAAAGGCGCGCGGTCATGTCCGGGAAAGCGGCAAACGATGACTGACGATTGCGACTACTGCCGCCAATGGAACCTGGCGCATCCCGCGGCCGAGCCGCGCACCTCGTGCGGCCCGTGCGCCGTCTGCCAGGCGCCGGGACATCTCAAGGCCCACCCGAGGCAGCCGACCAGCCTCTGTCTTTGCCGGGCGCACCGGGAAGAACTCCATGCCTCCGGTTATCACTTCGAGCTCTATCACCTGATCTACCTGGTAATCCTCGGCATCGCAGCGATCCAGGTCTATCCGCTTGTCGCCCGGCTTTGGGGCGGCTGATTTGTTTCATGAGGGAGGCTATCGGCCAATGGAGCGGTCGTTTGCAGTTTCCCCCGAAAGCAGCCGTGCAGACGCTCGCAGTGCGATCCGCGCGGCTCATGATTTGGCCCGTCCAGGGCCGACTGGCTGGGCATCCGTATCGGTTTTCCCGCCGTTATCGCCGATGGTGAAGAAGAACGGACGAAAGGCCGCGCAGGCCGGCATTCCATGATGGCATCTCCCTGGCCTTGACAGCCGTATTTAATGTAGCTACATTAAAGCATGCGCATCGAGTTCGATCTCGCCAAGGACCTCTCTAACCAATTGAAGCACGGTCTGTCTTTGTCCTTGGCCAGCGAACTCGACTGGGAAGCCGCGTTGGTGTGGATCGATGAACGGTTTGAGTACGGCGAAACGCGAATGATTGCGCTCGCCCCGAAAACCGAAATCCTGTGCTACGTGGCGTTTGTGGATCGTGGCAACGTGCGAAGGATCATCAGCCTTCGCCGCGCCAATCGTCGCGAGGTCAAATACTATGTCCAAAATTTCTAGGCGTCCCACGGTTCGTATGCCTACGGCCGAGGAAGACAAGGCCATTACTGCGGCAGCCCGGAGCGACCCCGATGCGCTGCCGCTGACGCCAAAGCAACTCAATGCCATGGTTCCCCTGGCTTCCGTGCGTGGACGCCCAAGGTCCGCGAACAAGAAGTTGCTCGTGTCGGTACGTTACAGCCCCGAGGTCATTGCCTACTTCAAGTCCACCGGTGAAGGTTGGCAGTCCCTGATGGACAGCGTTCTTCGTAAGTACGTGGCGCGTCATTCTCGCAGTGCGTAGCAGTCGATGGCCGCTGACGGTCGCACACCGGGCGATTGGTTTGCGCCGCTCATAAGTCAGGATTGGGTCGGGAGTTTGCGCTCGCCGTCCTGCGCAGACTGACTTTTGCCCGCGGGCCCAAGGCCCGGCGCTTGACGCAAAAAGGCCGCGGCCGGCGCTGCCGGTCGCGGCCCGAGCGGACGGAAGGGGGCGCGGCTTACTGCCTTACTGCTTCTGCGGCAGGTGGCCGACGAAGGTGTTGTCCACCAGCGGCTTGGCGTCCACCTGCGGCACGTGGCAGGAGTTGCACTGGTAGCGGTCCATGGTCACCAGCTTCTTGCCGGCGTCGAGGTGGCTGTCGCCGAGCTTGGGCGCGTTCTTCTTCTGGTAGCTGTCCATGCCGTGGCATTCCATGCACTGGTTCGACTCGACGGTGATCTCGTCGAAGTTGTCGACGGCGTGCGGCACCAGCGGCGGCTGGGTGCTGAAGGTGCGCGCGATCGGCTTCTGCAGGCCGGGCTTCTTGCCGGTGTAGGCCAGCTGCTCGGCCGGCGCCTTGTCGGCCGCGGCGGTATCCGCGCCGCGCAACGTGGCCACGCCGCCGAACTGCGTGCAGCCGAATGCGGCGGCGGCCAGCGCCGCTGCCAGTATCATCGTGACGGACCTGTTCATGATCGTCTCCCTTCGCGTCTAAAAGTTGATCGAAGCTACTTGCACGCCGACGCCATCTGCGCCGGCCGTGAAACCTTTTCCATCTTGCCGCCGAAGCGCGTGCCGAAGGCGAACACATCCTTGGCGCACACGTCGATGCAGCGGCCGCAGTTGGTGCAGGCGCCCGCCAGGATCACCGGACCCGCGCCCTCCACGCCTTTCAGGGCGGGCCGGATCACCTGGGGTTCCGGGCATACCGCAAAACAGTCCATGCAGTCGTTGCAGGCGGCGCGGCGCAGCGCAGCCGTCCTGACCAGACTGACTTTTCCGAGCAGGCCGTAGAAGGCGCCCATCGGGCAGAGCCGGCCGCACCAGCCGTCCTGCATGACGAAGAGTTCGAGCAGGAAGATGGCGAGGATCACCGTCCAGGCGGCGCCGAGGCCGAAGATCAGGCCGCGGTGGAGCATCGAGACGGGGTTCACCAGCTCCCAGGCCAGGGTGCCGGTGGCCGCCGCCAGCACCAGGGTCATGGCGAGGATCCAGTAGCGCGTCTTGCGCGAGACGTGGGCGCCGCCCTTGATGCCGAGCCGCCCGCGCAGCCAGGCGGCGGCGTCGGTGACCATGTTCACCGGGCAGACCCAGGCGCAGAAGACGCGCCCGCCGAGGATCAGGTAGAAGGCCAGCACGAGGGCGGCGCCGACGAAGGCCTGGGTCTCCGGCAGGTGCCGGGTCAGCAGCGACTGGAGCAGCACATAGGGATCGGTGAGCGGCAGGACATCCAGCGTGTAGCTGAAACTGAGGTTGCCCTTGACGATCCACACGCCGGCCAGCGGGCC
>JADLGU010000345.1 GCA_020849155.1 Rhodocyclaceae bacterium
GCACCAGGTGGTGCGGGCAGACGCCGTGCACGGCGATGCCGCGCACCACCACCATGTCGCGGCGCGGGTCCTCGAAACCCTCGCCCAGCGCCTCGGCCGGGTCCATGTCGTAGCCGCCGAGCAGGCGCTTCTGCCACAGCGCCCGCACCCGCTCGGCGGTGCGGCCCATGTGCTGCACGTCGGGCGCGATGCCGCAGGCGGCGAGCAGATCGGCGACGGCCCGCTCGAAGGCGGCGGGGTCGAAGGCGTTGCGGCGGGCGATGCCGATGCCGGCGCGGCTAGGCGATGCTGGATCGGAGCAGTCTGACATGATGGTTCGCTCTTTGGACGGTGCCGAAATCATACACGCCGGCGGCGCCGATGCTTGAACCGGCAAACACTTTGTCTTATGACATTAATCAATCTTTCTGTGCCGCCCGTGACAAAATGCCGCGACGGCGACGGGCCCGGCGGAGATAATGGCGGCAAGAAAAACAAGAAGGTCAACAACGATGAAGAATGCACTGCGCACACATGACGGCATCCACACCGAAGAACCAGGTCAGGATCGGCTCGGCCATCCTCAACCGCGACTACTTCTGGTCGGTCGATTGCGACAAATGCAGTCAGCCGCCGGAAGTCTTCTACCGGCCCAATGAGGAGAGCCCCAAGGAAAAACTCGCGCCGCGGCGGGTGACGGGCAGCGGCAGCCACGTCTTCGACCTGCTCAGCCCGGGGCTGTACTGCCTGAAGAACTTCTGCGGCGGCGGCTTCCGCTTCGACGCCAGGGTCAGCGTCACCCAGCACGCCATCGCCATCCTGCACCTGGAGGGCGCGGCGGAAGCCTGACCCCGTCCGGATGCGCGGCGTATAGTGGCCGGCATACGCATTCTTCCACCGCCGCATGCCCGGCCCCAGACACGCCCACCTCCATCCCGCCGACCTGCACGGCTTCAGCCGCCTGGCCGTCGACGCCGTCGCCGGCCTGACCGATCTGGTGGAGGCGATGCACCACAACATCGCCAGCACGCCGGCGCCGCTGGGCAAGGCGCCGGCCGGCCGCAGCCAGGGCATCACCGGCCTGGTGTACCGCAGCATCCGCGGCGTGACCCGCCTGGTGGGCGGCGGGATCGATGCGGCGCTGGGGCGGCTGGTGCCGCTGTTCGGCGAAAAGACTTCCTCGCCCGAACGCGAGGCCGTGCTGGCGGTGATCAACGGCGTCCTCGGCGACTACCTCGAGGCCAGCCGCAACCCGCTGGCCATCGGCATGCGGCTGCGCCGCGACGGGCGGCCGCTGCCGCTGGAGAAGGCCGCCCTCGCCGAGGCGCTGCCGAATCCCGGCGGCAGGCTGCTGGTCCTCGTCCACGGCCTGTGCATGAACGACCTGCAGTGGCAGCGCCGGGGCCACGACCATGGCGCGGCGCTGGCGCGCGACCTCGGCTACACCCCCGTGTACCTGCACTACAACAGTGGCCGCCACATTTTCAGCAACGGACGCGAATTCGCCGAGCGGCTCGAAGCCCTGCTGGCCCACTGGCCGCTCGAGGTGACGGAACTGTGCATCCTCGGCCACAGCATGGGCGGCCTGCTGGCGCGCAGCGCCTGGCATTACGCCAAGGCGGAGAATCACGCCTGGCCGCGGCGGCTGGGCAGAATCGTCTTCCTCGGCACCCCGCACCATGGCGCGCCGCTGGAGCGCGGCGGCCACTGGATCGACAGCGTCCTCGGCGCCAGCCCGTACACCGCCCCCCTCTCCCGCCTCGGCAAAATCCGCAGCGCCGGCATCACCGACTTGCGCCACGGCTATCTGCTCGACGAGGACTGGCGCGACCGCGACCGCTTTGCCCGCGCCGCCCGGCGCCATGCGGCGCTGCCCTTGCCGGCGGACGTGGCCTGCTTTGCGATCGCCGCCACCACCGGCAAGCAGGCCGGCGACCTGAAGGACCGGCTGATCGGCGACGGGCTCGTGCCCCTGGCCAGCGCGCTGGGTTGCCATGCGGAACGGGACCGGCACCTGATGTTTCCGCCGGAACGGCAGCGGGTCGTCTGCGGCACCGGCCACCTCGATCTGCTCGACAGCGCCGAGGTCTATGCGCAAATCAGGCGCTGGCTGGATTAGGGCGTGTCGCCCGCGCCAAGCACCTCGCGCACGAGGTGGTAGTAGAGGTTGAACTGGCGGCTGCCTTCGGGAGTGATCGGGTTCGGGCAGTGGCTCATGCCATACACCCCCAGCGCCAGCCCCAGCGGACCGCCGTGATAGGTGACGGAATGGGCCTCGGCGAGCAGCCTGCCGCTGTCGCGTTCGCTGATGGCGGTGCGGGCGACATGGATGCCGTCCGGCCGGACGTCCACTCCCGACTTCACCGTATGGCGTGCCTGCAGAACGCTGACCGGCTCGCTCACCACCTTGTCGCCGGTCTTGCCGTAGCGCACGAACCGCCCCCGCTTGGAGAGGTCGTGCGTCTCGAACCAGGCGAAGCCTTCCTCGCCGAGATAGCGCTGGCCGAAGCTGCTGGCCGTCAGGTCGTCGAGGAAGAAGCCCTCGACGCGCGCCCTGTCGTGAATGCGCGGCTCGGCCAGGGCCTGGCACAGCCGCTCGAATTCGAGGCGGCCAGGCAGATAGCTCGCCAGCACCACGCCGACGACCAGCGCGGCGGCAACCGAAAGATGCAGCAGGCGGGCATTGACCGGGCTCAGTCCGAGACGGCTGCCAAGACCGGCGCGCTTGAAGAGAAAATACAGCGCGGCCAGCGGCAGCAGGAGCAGCAGCGGCCCGAGCACCGCCAGCAGCAGGCCGGCGAGCATCATCGGCCTTACTTGAAGAGTCCCTTGACCGCCCGGCCGACGCCCTCGGCCGCGCCGCCGGCGGCCTCCAGCCCTTTCTGGCCGACCGTGCCGGCGCCCTTGGCCAGGCCTTCCAGGCTGATGCCCAGCACGTCGCCGAGAGAAGAGGCCACCTTGGTGGAGAAGCCCTCGTTGAGACGGAAGTTCGGATCGTCGAGCTTGCCGTCGAGCACGAACTTGATGCTGATCCGGTCGTTCTTGTCCTTCATCAGGCCGACCACGGCGGCGCGCGGCATGCCCATGAAGGTGCCGCCGGACTCCAGCTCCAGGCCGTTGAGGGTCAGCGTGCCCGGCGCGCGCAGGTGGTTGGCCTGGATGGTGGACTGCAGGTCGAGGTCGAGCGTGCCCTTGCGCACGCCGCCCTCGCCGGCCTTGAGCAGGTAGGGCTGGAGGGCGATGAGGTCCACGCCGCGCAGGGTGTTGCGCAGTTCCGAGTCCTTGCTGGCGAACACCATCCAGCCGTCGACCTGCATCTTGCCGTCGTTCCTCACGCCCTTGATCACCCCATCGAGGTGGAGGCTCGATTTGGCCTGCAGGTCGGGCAGCTTCAGATCGGTCACCCTGGCGTTGAGCTGCTCGAGCCGGATCCTGTGGGCCGGCTTCCTCACCGTGGCGTCGAAGAACTCCATCACGCCGTCCTTCAGCTCGATGGCGCCGATCGCCACCTCGGGGCCTGGGCCGGCGTCCTTCTTCTCGCCCTTCTTCTCGAGCAGGCTGGGCACCACCCGCAGCTTGCCGTCGGCGCCGCGCAGGGCCGAGACATAGCCGCCCTCGACGACGATGCTGGAGATGCTCACCTTCGCCGAGAGCAGCGCCAGCAGGTCGGGCGCGATGCGGATCCGCTCGGCGCGCAGGGTGTCCGGCGCCGGCCAGCCGGCGGGCGCCTTGAGGCGCAGCTTGAGCACCTCCACGCTGGTCAGGCCCAGGCGCACCTCGCCGATCTCCGCCTCCGGCCCGAGCGCCTGCTCGACCTTGCCCTTGAGCGCCTTGGCGCCGAAATACAGGCCGCCGGCGACCAGCGCCACGAACAGGCCGATGACGGCCGCCCCGATCACCAACCAGCGTTGCCTTGCTGCCATGGGACACCTCCTATCGCGAGAGACGTTGCGCCGGTCCCGGCATTCCCGATTCCCGCAGCAGCGCCTCGATCCGCTCGGCCAGCTGCCTGGCCGGCGTGGCATAGGCGAAGCGTGCGGCAGTGCGCCCGTCGGGGCCGAGCAGCACCATGCCGGCCGAGTGATCCACCGTGTAGCTGCCGGGCGGCGCGCTTGGATCGCGCACGATTTCGTAGCGGATCCTGAACTCGGCGGCGGCGCGGCGGGTCAGCGCCTCGGAACCGCGCAGGCCGAGGATGCGCGGATCGAAGGCCGCGGTGTACTCGCGCATCACCTGGGCGCTGTCGCGCTCGGGATCGACGGTGATGAAGATCGGCTGCAGCCGCGCCGCCCGCTCGCCGAGCAGCTTCAGCACCTCCTTCATCTCCTGCAGCGTCGTCGGGCAGACGTCGGGGCAGGAGGTGTAGCCGAAGGCGATCAGCTGGAAGCGGCCGAGGAAGTCCTCGTTGGTGACCGCGCGCCCGCCGGGTTCCTGCAGCAGGTAGCGCGGCACGATGCCGTTGGGCAGGACTTCGGCGGCGTTGTGGCCCTGCGGCACCGGGCCGGATGCCGGCAGCGCGGCCTTCAAACGTTCCGTGACCGTTTCCAGCCGGGCGGACAACTCGGCCTTGCCCGGGCAGGCGGCGCCGCGGTTGTGCGCGACGAAGGCCTCCTGTGAACCTTCTTCGTAGATCTCGCCGAAGGCGCGGGTCTTCGGCACATGGCTGAGCATGAGGATGCGGATCCAGGCGGCGCTGTCCTTGTGGCCGCAGGCCAGCGCCTGGCCGTTCAGCCGGCCCAGGTCGCGCACGGCGGCGGGGCCGGCCTCTTCGGCAGCGAAGGCCATGGCGGAAAAAGTCAGTCCGCACAGCACGGCGAAGAGCTTGTTGCGCACGGTCATCCTTTCAGCGGCTTGTAGCGCAGGCGCTTCGGCTTGGCGCCCTCCTCGCCCAGGCGCTTGACCTTGTCGGCCTCGTACTCGTGGTAGTTGCCGTTGAAGAAGGTCCATTGCGACTCGCCCTCGCAGGCC
>JADLGU010000346.1 GCA_020849155.1 Rhodocyclaceae bacterium
AACACCCATCCCTTCATGCGCGAGCTGTGGGGCCGCTACTGGATCTTCGCCCACAACGGCAACCTGAAGGATTTCGACCCGCCGCTCGACGGCAGCTTCCTGCCGGTCGGACGCACCGACAGCGAGCGCGCCTTCTGCTGGCTGCTGCAGAACCTGCGCGCGCGCTTCAGTTCGCCGCCGCCGCGCGAGGCGCTGTACGCCGTGCTGCAGGAACTGACTTTCGGCATCGCCGCCCACGGCGAGTTCAACACCCTGCTCTCCAACGGCGACTGCCTGTTCGCCCACTGCGCGACGAAGCTCAGCTACATCGTGCGGCAGGCGCCGTTCGCCGTCGCCCACCTGAAGGACCAGGACGTGACGGTGGACTTCAGCGAAGTGACGACGCCGGACGACCGCGTCGCCCTCGTCGCCACCGTGCCGCTCACCGACAACGAGGCCTGGACGGCACTCGCGCCCGGCACGCTGGCGCTGTTCGTCGACGGCGCGCCGGTGCGCGTGGGGCCCGTCGCTACTCCGGCAGGCCGTTGAGGAAGTACAGCGCCTTCAGCAGCGGCCCGGGCGGGCCGAGCACGCCGAGCCAGCGCTCGTAGATGGCGTAGATCTCCTCGCTGCGGTAGAGGCGCGCCAGTTCGCGGTTCACCGCATGGCGGAAGGCCGAGTCGTTCCGCCGCAGCATCAGCGCATAGGGCTCGTAGGAGAACAGGTCGTGAGACAGGCGCAGGCTCTTCTGGTTGCCCGAGCCGAGCACCAGCCCGACCAGGATGACGCGGTCGGAGGCGTAGGCGTCGATCTTCCCGTCCATCAGCGCCACCAGCCCCTCGGCGTGGTCCTTCAGCTTCACCGCCTCCGCCTTCACCTTGTGGCGCGTCAGCGCATCCTGCAGGCTGCCCTCGGTGGTGGTGCCGGGCACCACGCCGATGCGCTTGCCGCCCATGTCGGCAATGCCCAGCAGTCCCGAGTCGGCCTTCATGAGCAGGCTGCCGCCGTCGGCGAAGGTCAGCAGGCTGAACGACACCTGCTCCTGGCGCGACAGGGTGTTGGTCGTCGAGCCGCACTCCAGGTCGATCTCTCCGCGGTTGAGCTTCTCCACCCGGTTGCCCGGCGTCACCTGCACCCACTTGACCTGCAGCGCGGCCAGGCCGAGCTGCCGCCCGACGCTCTGCGCCACACGCTCGCACAGCTCGACCGAATAGCCGGCGGGCCGGTTGCCGTCGCCGAGGTAGGAAAAGGGTATCGAGGCCTCGCGATGGCCCAGCGAGATCACCCCGCTCTGCTTGATCTTGTCCAGCGTGCCGGACTGGGCCCAGGCGCCGGCGGCAGCCAGCAGCAGGGTCAGCCCGGCGAGGATGCGGCGCACGCGGGTCTGGGGGCGCATGGGAAACTCCTTGTGGTTGGGGGGCACGGTGCCGTTCGATTGTAGCGGCGGGCGGGGTAGAATGCACCCATTCTTTTCGCATAGGCAGGAACGATGTCGGTTGCGGATGCGTGCGAACTATGCCGCGATGCGGGTGGCGAAGTCCTCTGGCAGGACGAGCTCTGCCGGCTGGTGCTCGTTGCCGACCCCGACTATCCCGGCTTCTGCCGGGTCGTCTGGAAACGCCATGTGGCCGAAATGACCGACCTCGACGCCGCGGAGCGCCGCCACCTGATGTCGGTGGTGTTCGCCGCCGAGACGGCGCTGCGCGCCACCGCCCGGCCGGACAAGGTCAACCTCGCCAGCCTCGGCAACGTGGTGCCGCACCTGCACTGGCACGTCATCCCGCGCTGGCGCGACGACCGCCATTTCCCCAATCCGATCTGGGGCAAGGCGGTGCGAGAGTCGAAATCGCCTTCCGCCGTGGACGGCGGCAAGCTGCGCGAGGTCTTTGTCCGTTCGCTGGCCGAGGAGCAGGCAGGAGAATGAGCGCCGCATTCAATCTGCCGCCCCTGGGCCAGGAGCAGCCGCCGGCCTTTGCCAACGCGCGCAGCTGCCGCGACTGGCTGTCCGCGCAACCGCTGGCCAATCCGGCCCAGTCGCAGGCCCTGCTGCTGCGCCAGATCAACCTGCTCAACCGCTACGCCATCGCCCCCGGCGAACGGCTGAAGATACTCGAGCTGCTGCGCGACCCGATCGCCTATGCCCAGACCGAATCGGCGCGCAAGTTCGCCGGCCGCCCGCTGCCGCTGGCGCCGGCCGAGCAGGCCGGCATGGACGCCAACCGCACGCTCTGGCAGGCCGTGCAGACCGGCTACCTGCACTGCCTGGGCGCCTGCCTGGAAGGCCATGCCGAACTGCGGCCGCACGCCGCGCTGATCGCCCAGCGCGCCATGAGCGCCCTGCGCGCCGAACTGCTCGACATCTACCGCGCCCCCGTCGATCCGCCCCACCAGCTCTGGCAGATGCTGCACCGCGTGTTCTCGGCGGCCGAAGGCCTGGGCGCGCTGTCCCACCCGGTCAACGACTCCCTGCAGCCCGAGCACCCCGCCACCGGCGTCGTCGCCGCCTATGCGCAGACGCTGCTGCTGCACCGGGCCAGCCCCTATGAACTGTCCGGGCGCCAGCTCATGCAGGTCGAGCGCTGGCTGCACCGCTGGGGCGGCAAGGTGGCCGTGCTGAACGCGCCGCCGGTCGAGCCGAGGGTGCCGCCGCTGCTCATCGATTTGTCGTCGGACACGCCCGAGTCCTCCGCCACGGCAGAGGGCGGACACCTGCGCTGGCTCGACCTGTCCGACCTGTCGCGCAGCGTGAAGCGCCGCATCGCCCACCTGCAAAAGGGTGAATCGCCGGCTTCGCTCGGCCTCGGCGAGGACGCCGTGCAGCCCGGCTGCGAAACCCTGCTGAAGCACCTCTACCAGCAGTGGTTCAAGGGCGGCGCGGCCAGGCTGCATCCTCGCCACGCCGGCAACGGCACCTGCCGCCTGGTCACCGGCGTCGACGCCATCCACTACTACCTGTCCGGAAAAATCTTCCGCCAGCCCGGCCAGGCCGATGCCGTGTCCAAGGCCCAGGCCGACGAGATCGCCACCTTCGGCCGCGTCGCCACGCGGCACGAGGACGACTACAGCCAGATGCAGGGCTTCATGGTCGAGGAGTGGCGCGTCATCAACGAATCGGCCACGGGCTACCGGCTGACGCGCCCGCTCAGCCAGGCCGGCGGACGCGTCGGCGGCGGCCAGATGGTGGCCATCATGCCGGAGGGCAGCCGCAGCTTCCTGCTCGCCGTGGCGCGCTGGTCGCGCCTGACCGGCGGAGCCGAACTGCAGGCCGGCATCCAGATCATGCCCGGCACCCCGCAGACGGTCGCCCTGCGCGGCACCGGCCTCTCCGCCGTCAACGAGAAATACCGCCCGGGCTTCAAGCTGCCGGCCGTGCCCGCCCTGAAGTACCCCGAATCGGTCATCGTGCCGGCCGGCTGGTTCCGCGCCGGCCGCGTCATCGAGCTGTACGAGCAATCCTCGCGGCAGATCCGCCTCACCCAGCAACTCGATCGCGGCAGCGATTTCGAGCGCTGCGCCTACGCCAGCGTATGAGGAGCGCCGCCCGCCGAACCGTCTCGAGGACGGTGCAGCCAGGCGCCCGGGGGGATATGGGTCGATGAATGTCGCCGCCCGCCCGCCGCTGCCCATCGACACCGCCGATGCGCGCGCCTGCGCGGCGCTGATCGCCAGCCTGCCGCTGACCAATGCGCGCGAGGCGCACCAGACGCTCGTCACGCTGCTCACCGGGCTCAGCCACCGGCCGCCCGCCGCTGCCGCCTATCTCGATGTGCTCGAAACAACGCGCGCGCCGCTGGCCTTCCTGCAGAGCGAGCTGGCGCAGCGCTATGCCGCCAAGCCCCTGCCGCCGACCCCGGCGGAGGGGGAGGCCTTCCGCCAGGTGCTCGCGCTCTGGCAGGCCATGGCGCGCGCCTATGCGCAGGTGGCGCAACTGGGTGCGAGCGATCCGCAAGTGCAGGACAAGCTGGCGCTCATCTGCCAGCGCTGCGTGCACTATGCCGGCAAGGTCATCCTCGAGTACTTCCGCGCCCGCCGCGAGCCCTCGCCGGGCGCCTGGATCGACCTGCACGGCTACTACGCGACGGCGGAGGAATGGGGCATCGACAAGACGGCGGTGCCGGAGCCCCTCAACGAGGTGCGCAAGAGCCAGTCCGCCGCCGAGGCCTACGCCGCCATCCTGCTCGTCGACCTGGCCAGCCCCTACAGCCGCAGCGCCCACGAATTCGCCTGGATATGCCGCTGGGCGCGGCGCTTCGCGTCGCTGACCGCCATCCAGCCCCTCGGCGAACCGATCGAGACGCGCGCCTTCGGCATCGACCTCATGCACGATGCGAGCGCGCGCCCGCTGGAGCAGCTGCCGCAGGCCGACTCGGTGCGCTGGTTCGACACCCGCCAGCTCTCCCTGAAAATCCAGAAATTGCTGGCCCGGCTCAAGGAGGGCACGAATCCCGCCGTGCTCGGCCTGGGCGACGACTGCCCCGCATCCACCGCCGGCCGCCTGCTCCTGCAGCTGTACAAGCCCTGGTGCCTCAACGCCACGCCGCGCCGCTTCCAGCGCCGCGGCGCCCGCGGCAACGCCGAGGTCTGCCTGGGATTCGAGGCGATCCACTTCCACGTCACCGGCGACGAATTCAACCAGCCCGAGCACGTGCGCATGTATTCGCGCGGCGACATGGAGCGCATCTGGACCTTCCGCGACCAGATCGACCCGACCAAGCTGAGCGTACGCTCGTCCCAGGTGCAGCTCGGCTATCCCCTCGAGCGCTGGTCGGTGGCAAACCAGTCCGTCTCCGGCTTCCGCCTGCAGCGCGGCGAGGCCGGCGCCCGCATCGAGCACGGCCAGCTGATCGGCCTGAAGCCGCCCGACGGCGAGCATTTCCTCCTGGCGCAGGTCAGCTGGAACCTGATGCTGAAGGACGAACTGCTCATCGGCGTCCATGTCCTGCCGGGCTTGCCGCAGGGCATCGCCGTGCGGCCGACCGGCATCAACGTCTCCCACTCCGAGCGCTACGTGCGTGCCTTCCTGCTCCCTGCCATGCCGGCGCTGAACGAGGCGGCATCGCTGGTGCTGCCGCGCAGCTGGCATCATCCGGAGCGCGTCATCGAGGCCTTTACCGGCCGGCCGGCCAGGCTGCGCCTGGGCGAGGTGCTGGGCCTGGGCCCCGACTTCGAGCGCGTCACTTTTACGCGGCTGTAGCCGCTCCCGCAAAGCGGTTATTGCCCGCGCCAACTGCGGTATGATTGCCATCCCAACACACGCCTGGAGACTGACATGGGCGGACTCGACAAACAAACCCACACCCCGACCGAGATCAAGCTGCACCAGAAATCGCGCCTGATGGAAGTCGCCTTCACCGACGGCAGCCGCTTCGAGCTGCCCTACGAACTTCTGCGCGTCTATAGCCCGTCGGCCGAAGTGCGCGGCCACGGCCCCGGCCAGGAAACCCTGCAGGTCGGCAAGAAGGACATCGAGATCCAGCATGTCGAGCCGGTCGGCATGTACGCCATCCAGCCGACCTTCTCCGACGGCCACAACAGCGGCATCTATTCCTGGGACTATCTCTACTGGCTGGGCGCCGAGCGCGACCGGCTCTGGCAGGAGTACCTCGACCGCATGCAGGAAGCCGGCGCCAGCCGCGAAGCCGCGGACAACCCCGCCGCGCCGAAGCAGGGCGGCTGCGGCAGCGGCGGCTGCGGACATCACTGAAAGTCAGTCCGCGCGAGACGGCGAGAACATGACGGACAAGACCACCCATTTCGGTTTCAAGGAAGTCGCCGAGGGCGAGAAGGCGAAGCGCGTCGCCGGCGTCTTCGATTCC
>JADLGU010000347.1 GCA_020849155.1 Rhodocyclaceae bacterium
TCTTTCCCCGCACCACGCCGACCTGGCGCGAGAGGATGGCGGTGGGCACGTACTTCAGGCTCACCTGGCGCATCTGCTCGCCGAAGCCGGGCAGCACCTTGTGCGCCACCGCCAGGGTGGCTTCCGGCGTCACGTCGCGCGGCGCCGGACCGGTGCCGCCGGTGGTCATCACCAGGTGGCAGCCCGCCGTGTCGGCGAGCTCGATCAGGGTTCGCTCGATCACCGCCTGCTCGTCGGGGATCAGGCGGTTCTCCATGCGCCAGGGCGAGACCAACGCGGCGGCGAACCATTCGCGCAGGGCCGGCAGGCCTTGATCCTCGTAGACCCCGCTGGAAGCGCGGTCGGAGATCGACACCAGGCCGATGCGCAGTTCCTCACTCATCTTGCATTTCCCGCAGGGTGCGGAACAGCTCGCGAAAATGCTTCGGTGGCTTGCCGGCTTCGCGCTCGTGCAGGGCGCCGCGGCGCAGCTGCCTGAGGCGGGTGAGGTCGGCACCGGGATGGTCCGCGCCGATTTCGGTCAGGACCGACTCGTCCTCCAGCAGCCTTTCGCGCAGCCGTTCCAGGCGATGCTGGCGGGCGGTCTCGACGGCCGAGACGCCGTTGAGGGCATCCAGCGCCGCACGGATCGGCGCCGGCTCGATGTCGCGCATCAGCCGGCCGATGTACTGCAGCTGGCGGCGGCGCGCCTCGTGCCGGCTGAGCCGCTGCGCTTCCCGCAGGGCTTCGCGCAGCGCGTCCGGCAGTGCGATTCTGGCCAGCCGTTCGGCGGAGAGCGCGGCCAGTTCCGCGCCCAGGTCCTGCAAGGCGTGCATCTCGCGCTTGCGCTGCGACTTGCTGGGGCGCTCCCCGGCTTCGGGCGCGTCATCGAAAGGGAAAGAGTCATCGGCCATCGGTTATCATTATAGCTTTGCGGCACCTTCCACCACGATGTCTTCCCAGGGCTTCAGTTATTCGCCGGGCACCCTGCGCAGCATGGCGCAGGACATTCTCGAGCATGCCGCCTCTCGCGGCGCCAGCGCCTGCGAGACCGATGTCTCGGAAGGCTTCGGCCAGTCGGTGACGGTGCGCCGCGGCGAGGTCGAGACCATCGAGTACAACCGCGACAAGGGCGTCGGCGTCACCGTGTACCTTGGCCAGCGGCGCGGCTATGCCTCGACCTCGGACTTCTCCCGCGCCGCCCTGCACGCCACGGTGGATGCGGCGCTGTCGATCGCCCGTTTCACCGCCCCCGACGAGGCAGCCGGCCTGCCCGAAGCCGCGCTGCTGGCACGCGGCGAAATGGACCTCGATCTTCACCACCCCTGGCCGTTGCCGGTGGAAGAGGCCATCGAGCTGGCGCGCCGCTGCGAGGCGGCAGCCTTCGCCGTCAGCCCGCTGGTGAAGAACTCCGAAGGCGCCAGCGTCTCGGCCCACGAGTCGCATTTCATCTCCGCCAACAGCCTGGGCTTCATGGGCGGTTATCCCTCCAGCCGCCATTACCTGTCGTGCTCGGTGATCGCCGGCGAGGGGGACGCCATGCAGCGCGACGATTGGTACAGCAGCCGCCGCGACGCCGCCGAACTGGCCGAACCCGAGGCGATCGGCGAATACGCCGCGCGGCGCGCGCTGTCGCGCCTCAAGGCGCGCAAGATCCCCACCTGCGAGGTGCCGGTGCTGTTCGAGGCGCCGCTGGCCGCCTCGCTGATCGGCAACTTCGTCTACGCCGTCTCGGGCGGCAGCCTCTACCGCAAGTCGTCCTTCCTGCTCGACAGCCTGGAGACGCAGGTGTTCTCGCCCCAGGTGCACATCAGCGAGCGCCCGCACCTGCCGCGCGGCCTGGCCAGTTGCCCCTTCGACGAGGACGGCGTCGCCACCCGCGACCGCGATGTGGTCGCGGCCGGGGTGCTGAAGGGCTATTTCCTGTCCACCTATTCGGCGCGCAAGCTCGGCATGGCCAATACCGGCAACGCGGGCGGCAGCCACAACCTGATCGTGCGGCCCGGCAAGCGCGACCTCGTCGGCCTGGCCGCCCTGATGGGCCGCGGCCTGCTGGTCACCGAGCTGCTCGGCCAGGGGGTGAACTACGTCACCGGCGACTATTCCCGCGGCGCCTGCGGCTACTGGGTGGAGAACGGCGAGATCCGCTATCCCGTGCAGGAAATTACCATCGCCGGCAACCTCAAGGCCATGCTGCGCGGCATCGTCGCCGTCGGCAGCGACGTGCTGGTGCGCGGCTCGAAGCAGGTCGGCTCCATCCTCGTCGACCGGATGACCGTGGCGGGGGCCTGAGGACAGAGGACAGAGGACAGTAATTGGCGCGCCAGAAGGGCGCCGAATATCTGTCCTCTGTACGGGTTTTCCCCACTCCCGGCGGTGGTATCAATTGCGGCCGCCTGGTGTAGTATCTTGCGGCGATCCCCGCACAAGGGGGGGTTGAACCAGTCCGCCGCACAACGGCACAGAAGAACCTCTAAAGGAGACTCTATGGAACGTCGTCAATTCATCAAGCACGCCGGCATCGCCGGCATTCTCGCCGCGGGTGTCGCGCCCGCCGCCCACGCCCAGGGCGCCACCATCCGCTGGCGCCTGGCCTCCAGCTTCCCCAAGGCGCTCGACACCATCTTCGGCGCGGCCGACGTCTTCGCCAAAAAGGTGAATGAGGCGTCCGGCGGCAAGTTCACCATTTCGGTGCATGCCGGCGGCGAGATCATGCCGCCCTTCGGTGTGGTGGATGGCGTGCAGCAGGGCACCGTCGAATGCGCCCACACCGCCCCCTACTATTTCTTCGGGAAGGACGAAACCTTCGCCATCGACTGCGCCATTCCCTTCGGCCTCAACTCGCGCCAGATGACGGCGTGGATGTACGAGGGCAACGGCCTGAAGCTGTTCCGCGAGTTTTACCGTAACTACAACATCGTCAACTTCCCGATGGGCAATACCGGCGCCCAGATGGGCGGCTGGTTCCGCAAGCCGATCAAGTCGCTGAAGGACATGAAGGGCCTGAAGATGCGCA
>JADLGU010000348.1 GCA_020849155.1 Rhodocyclaceae bacterium
CGGGCTGGTCGGCAAAAAGGTACTGGACGTCGGCTGCGGCGGCGGCATCCTGGCCGAGTCGATGGCCGCGCGCGGCGCCGCCGTGACCGGCATCGACCTGTCCGACAAGGCGCTGGCGGTGGCCCGCCTGCACCTTCTCGAGAGCGGCCAGAAGGCCGACTACCGCAAGATCGCCGCCGAGGAACTGGCCGCCGACATGCCCGCGTCGTTCGATGTCGTCACCTGCCTCGAGATGCTGGAACACGTCCCCGATCCGGCCAGCACGGTGCGCGCCTGCGCCCGGCTGGTCAGGCCGGGCGGGACGGTAGTCTTCTCCACCCTCAACCGCAATCCGAAGTCCTATCTGTTTGCCGTGATCGGCGCCGAATACGTCCTCAAGCTGCTGCCGCGCGGCACCCACGACTACGCCAGGTTCATCCGCCCCGCCGAACTGGTCCGCCACTGCCGCGACGCCGGCCTGACGGTCGAGGAGATCATCGGCATGACCTACAACCCGCTGAGCAAGACCTACGCCCTCGGCCGGAACACCGACGTGAACTACCTCATCCGCACCCGGCGCGATGATTGAAGCGGTCTTCTTCGACCTGGACGGCACCCTGGCGGATACCGCCGCCGACCTGGGCGGCGCCCTCGACCGGCTGCGGGCCGAACAGGGCCTGCCGCCCCTGCCTGCCGAACGGGTCCGCCCCCATGTCTCCAAGGGCGTGCGCGGCCTGCTGCACGTCGGTTTCGGCATCGAGTCCGACCATCCCGACTATGCGCAGCTGCAACAGCGTTTTCTCAGCCACTACGAATCCGCCCTGTGCCAGGACACGGCCTTGTTCGACGGCATGGCCGCCGCGCTCGACGCACTCGACGCCGCCGGCATCAAATGGGGCATCGTCACCAACAAGACCAGCCGCTACACCCTGCCGGTCGTCGGCGCCTTGGGGCTGGCGGATCGCGCCGCCTGCATCGTCAGCGGCGACTCGTCGCCGCGGCCGAAGCCCGCCCCCGACCCCCTCCTGCTGGCCAGCGCCCTGGCCGGCACGGATGCGAAGCAATGCCTGTACGTCGGCGACGACCTGCGCGACATCCAGTCTGCCCGCGCCGCCGGCATGGGTGCCATCGCCGCGGCCTGGGGCTACCTGGGCGACGAAAGGCCGCTTGAAGAATGGGGCGCCGACACCATCATCCAGTCACCGGCGGACATCGCCGGGCTGCTCGGATAGGCCGTGCTAGAATGCCTCAGCAACGCATCACAGCGAATCCGGGGGCGACCTGGCTTCGACGTGGGTCGCGAAGCAGTGTAGTGCATGCCGAGGACCAGTCACCTCGCAAATCCATCTGGAAATCTACAAACGCCAACGACGAGCGTTTCGCTCTAGCCGCTTAATACCGGCTAGCTCTGCACCGGTTTGCTGACGGGCCGGGTCGCGCAAGCGGCAGCAGAGTCATTCACACCAGCTAAGGATCGGCCCCGCCGCGTGGCCGACCACGAAAATCCAGCGGATCGCTCTGCATCAGCCCGCCGGTTGGCGGATGCCGGGCTAAATCAAACAGCCAGGCTAAGCATGTAGTACTGCCTGTAGAGGGCTTGCGGACGCGGGTTCGATTCCCGCCGCCTCCACCAGAACACAGCGCCACCCCTATGCGGGTGGCGTTTTGCTGTGCGCCGGGTTAATCTTCGCACTGGATATCATTGGCAAGGAGGCACTCATGCGTCAATTCCCCACCCTGGCCCTGCTCCTGGCCGTCTCGCTGGCATTCCTTTCTGGCGAAAGCGAGGCCAAACGTGTCGGCAGCAAGTCTTCAAGCTCAACTTCCAGCGCCAAGAAGACCGGCAAGGACGCCGAAGAGGAGGCCAAGAAAACCTCTTCGGTTCCGAATGTGAGCATCAGCAGCCGCTCATCGGGTTCAGCTGCGCAGCCAAGCGGCAGCGCGGGAACAACCGCCGCCGTGGCCGCCGGCGTTGCCGTCGGCGCGGTTGCCGGCAGCGCATTGGCTGCTCCCTCGTCGGGCAGTGACAAGGCCAGGGCCGAGAAACAGGCGGAGGACGAGCGCATGGCCAAGATCGCCAAGCTCGAGCGGCAGACGGAACAGGAACGTCGCAAGGCCGAGGACGAGCGCCTGGCCAAGGAGGCCGAGGCGGAGAGGCTCCGCCAGGAAAAAGCCGAGAAGGCCGAGGCCGAACGCATCGCCCGCCTGGAACGCGAGAAGGAAGCCGAGCGGCAGCGCATCGAGCGCGAGCGCTTGTGCGTGATCAAGCCGGTGATGACCGACGCCCAGATCGCCCAATGCAAGGAAGTCTGGCGCTGAGGCGCGCCGATACGAAAAAAAATGCCACCCGCGGGTGGCATTTTTTTTGATCCTGGGGCGAATCAGCCCTTGACGCGGTTGCGGTACTCGCCGGTGCGGGTGTCGATCTCGATCTTGTCGCCGGTTTCGCAAAACAGCGGCACGGCGACCTCGAAGCCGGTGGCGATCCTGGCCGGCTTGAGCACCTTGCCCGAGGTGTCGCCGCGCACCGCCGGCTCGGTATAGGTGATCTCGCGCACCACGCTGGTGGGCAATTCGACAGAGATGGCCTTGCCGTTGTAGAACACCACCTCGCAGGGCATGCCGTCCTCGAGGTAGTTGAGGCCGTCGCCCAGGTTTTCCTTCTCCACCTCGTACTGGTTGTATTCGGCGTCCATGAAGACGTACATGGGGTCGGCGAAGTAGGAATAGGTCACTTCCTTGCGCTCGAGGGTGACCACCTCGAACTTGTCGTCGGCCTTGTAGACGTTCTCGCTCGGCGCATCGGTGAGGAGGTTCTTGAACTTCATCTTGACCACGGCGGCGTTGCGGCCGGACTTGTTGTACTCGGCCCTTTGCACGACCATCGGGTCCTTGCCGATCATGATGACGTTGCCTACACGGAGTTCCTGTGCCAGTTTCATGCTGAAATCCTGCCTTTGGGGTTAAGCGAGCAAAAATAAACGGGAAATTATAGCCGATCGGCGCAGAAAAGCACCAGCTTGCCGGCCAGATCGCCCTGCGCCGCAAGTCTTCCGGCCCAGTTTTCGGCATGTTCTTCGATCGCCGTCCAATGGGCCCGGAAGCCGGGCCAGGCCTGGGCCACCCCTTCGCCGCGGCTCCAGGCTCGCCACATCGCAGCGAGGGACGCGGCGGCCGGGACATCCAGTCCGGCGCAGTAGCGATCGAGGAAAGCTTCCAGTTTTCGCAGGTGGACACCTTCTGCCTGCGGGTAAGGCTGCCACAGCATCGGCCGGGCCGCCCACATCCCTCGGACGAAGGAATCCTCGCCGCGCACGAAATTGCCGTCGCAGGCCCACAGCAGCCGGTCGTACGCCGCCTGCTCGAGAAATGGCATGATCCGTACGAGAAGATTGCCCCGGCGCAGCGCGTCACCGGCAGAGACGATCGACCCGCCGAAAAAATCCGCCACCGCCCCCCCGGCGATGCCCTCCGGCACCAGACAGGTGATCGCCTCCGCCCCGTCGCGCCAGCAGGCAAACAGTTCGGCCGCCGGGCTGGCCGGGTAGCAGAACAGGGAAAGGCGAATTTCGTCCTCCTCGGACGGCGGCAGGTCAAGCGCCTGCCAGAACGCTGCCTGAGCCGCGCCATCGGCGCGAAAGGCCCGGCGCCGGTCCAGCAGGCCGCGTTCCAGCAGCAGGCCGCCGGTATCTTCGGTAAAGCCGGGAAAGAAAAAATGCTTGGTCAGCGGCCAGCGCGGACTGGGCGAGGCCAGGCCATGGCATTCGCCGACCCAGGCCTCGGCGCTAAGATATTCCAGGTTGATCCAATGCGGCCGGACCTTCCGCTCCGCCATGGCACGAACATAAATTTCCGGCAATTCGCAGGCAAAAGCCTCGATCACCACCCCGGCCGGCTCGACTTCCGGGAAGGGCGCAGGCCAAAGCCGCACTTCTACTCCCCGGCTGAATTGGATGGCGCGACCGGCATCGATGTCCGGACAAAGACGACGAAATGCTGCCAGGTTGTCCACCCAGAGGCGTACTGCCAGGCCATGTTCTTCCGCCAGCTGGCGCGACAGGCGCCAGCAGACACCCACATCGCCGAAATTGTCGACTACCCGGCAGAAAATATCCCAGCTTGGCCGACTATCGTTATATCCCATTGATTTTTAGTAATTTTCAAGTTATCAGGCAATCGACTTCTGCTTCTGGGCTCAAGCCATCGGCAGTCGTGCCGTAATTATAACTACCGGTATTTACATAACTATTTTGCATCGATGCTGCAACGTCCGTTGCCCAATCTCGACGCCTGGGTGAAATACCTCGGCCAGGCCAACATCCCCGTGCTGAAACGCACCGCCAGGGAATTGGCCCGTTTGCGAGAGAACGAGGAGAACGTCACCGGCCGGCAGGTGGCCGCCGTCATCCTGCAGGATCCGCTGATGACGGTCCGGGTGCTGGCCTACATCGAAGCCAATCGGCGGATGAGCCAGAATGCCGACATCACCACCATCGACCGGGCGGTGATGATGATCGGCATCACGCCCTTCTTCGCCAAATTCGAGGACCTGCCCCTGGTCGAGGACAAGCTGAGAGCGCAGCCGCAGGGACTGATCGGTCTGTTGCGGGTGATCACCCGCGCCCGCCAGGCCGCGCTGTTCGCCCGCGACTGGGCCGTGTTGCGCCACGATCTCGATATCGACGAGGTGGTCGTCGCCTCCCTGCTGCACGATTGCGCGGAGACCCTGCTCTGGTGTTTTGCTCCCGCCCTGATGCTGGGTATCCGCGAGCGACAACTGGCCGAACCCACCCTGCGCAGCGCCGCCGCCCAGCAGTCGGTGCTCGGCATCAGCCTGCTCGATCTGCAACTGGCTCTGACCAAGGCCTGGCGGCTGCCCGAATTGCTGCTGAAGTTGATGGACGACCACCAGGCCGAGCATCCGCGCGTGCGCAACGTGGTGTTGGCCGTGAACCTAGCCCGCCATTCGGCCAATGGGTGGAACGACCCGGCCATACCGGACGACCTCGCCGAGATCGGCAAGCTGCTCGGCCTTTCGGTGACTGCACTCATGGAGCGGCTGCGCCGCCAGGTCGACATCCCGCCTGCCGAAGAGACACCCCCGGCGGCCTGAAGCTGCGGGCCGCCGCAGTCGTTTAGAATAAGCGCTCGACATCCGAACCGGGGAGGAATCATGGGCATCGTATCGCTGGTGGTACTGGGCATCGTCGTCGTCGCCGCGGTGTACGGCGTGATGATCTACAACGGCCTGGTGCAGGTGAAGCACGCGGTGGCCAAGGCCTGGGCCAACATCGACGTGCTGCTCAAGCAGCGCCACGACGAGCTGCCCAAGCTGGTCGAAACCTGCAAGCAGTACAAGCAGTTCGAGCAGGAGACCCTGCAGCGCGTGATCGAGGCCCGCTCCCGCGTGCAGACGGCGCGCGAAGCGCAGAACATCCCGGCGCTGGGCCAGGCCGAGGGCGCCCTGCGCCTGGGGCTGGGCCAGATCTTCGCCGTCGCCGAGGCCTACCCCGAGCTGAAGACCAACGAGAGCTTCATGCAGTTGCAGGGCCGCATCACCGCCCTGGAGAACGGCATCGCCGACCGCCGTGAGCTGTACAACGAGGCGGTGAACATCAACAACGTGCGCATCGAGCAGTTCCCCGACTCGATCATCGCCGGCATGTTCCGCTTCGGCGAGAAACCGCTGCTCGAGTTCGCCAGCGCGGAGAAGGCCGACGTCGACATGAAGGCGCTGTTCAGCTAAGTCCCGCCTGCAATGCTGGTTTCCCTGCGCCGGGGGTACGGCAATCTCGTCACCTCCGGCGGCGAGCTCATCCTGCTGCTGATCGGCTTGAAGACCGAATCGGCCCTCGGCATGTTTGTCTGCGTGGCGCTGATGGCGCCGCTCAGCCTGTTCGCCTGGACCTCGGCCTACCGCCGCGCCCGCGCCGTCGCCGACACGCCGACTTCCAAGGTCGCCTCGGCGGCGCAGGGCTATGTCGAGCTGATCGGCTCGGGCAAGCCGCTCGGCGGCGCGCCGCTGATCAGCCCCCTCTCCCATGTGCCCTGCCTGTGGTTCCGCTACACGGTGGAGCGCAAGGACAACGACAACAAGTGGGTGCAGGAAGACAAGGGCGAGAGCGACGCCTCCTTCCTGCTCGACGACGGCTCGGCTGAATGCGTGGTGGACCCCGACGGCGCCGAGATGCTGGTGACGAAGAAGGAGTCGTGGATCCAGGGCGACCGCCGCTACACCGAATGGCTGCTGATCGAGCGGCAGACGATCTATGTGCTGGGCCAGTTCGCCACCCGCGGCAGCGTGGACCTCGACCTGAATGCCGCCGAGGATGTCAAGCAGCTGCTCGCGGAATGGAAATCCCGGCCCGCCGATCTCCTGCAGCGCTTCGACCTCGACAGGAACGGCCAGCTCGACCTGAAGGAATGGGAACTGGCCCGCGCCCAGGCCAGGCGCGAAGTCCTGGCCAACCACCGCGAGCTGCGCGCCGGCAGCGAGCTGCACGTCATGCAGCTGCCCGTCGACGGCCGTCTCTATCTCATCTCGGACCTGGCGCCGGAGGGTCTGGCACGCAAGTACCGCCTCTGGGCGTGGTTCCACATCGCCATCTTCTTCGGCGCGCTGATCGCCCTGCCGATCCTCTGGGGCATGGAAAGCCTCTGACCGCCGTCCTGCGGAGACCGACTTTTCAATCCGCCGCGGCGCGGGTCTCCAAAGCCTCCCAGCGCGCGATGGCCTGGGCGATTTCCTCGTCGAGCGCCGCCTGCCGCTCGTTCAGCCGCCGGACCTCGGCTGGTTCGCCGCGGTACAGCGCCGGGTCGGCCAAGCGGCCGTTGAGGGCGGCCTGCTCGGCCTCCAGCGCGGCGATGCGCTCGGGCAAGGCTTCCAGTTCGCGCGACTCCTTGAACGACAGCCTGGCCTTCTGGCGCGGCTCGCGGGGTTTCTCCGCGGCGCGCCTCTCGGCCGCAGGCGCCGCCGTGGGCCGGGCGGCGGTCTCGCGCAGCCAGTCCTCGTAGCCGCCGACGGTCTCGCGCCAGCGGCCTGCGCCTTCCGCGGCGATCACCTGGGTGACGATGTTGTCGAGGAAGCTGCGGTCGTGGCTGACGAGGAACGCCGTGCCGGCGTAGTCGGCGAGCAGTTGCTCGAGCAGTTCCAGCGTCTCGATGTCGAGATCGTTGGTCGGTTCATCCAGCACGATGACATTGGCCGGCCGGCTGAACAGCCGCGCCAGCAGCAGGCGCGCCCGCTCGCCGCCGGAGAGCGACTTGACCGGCGAACGCACCCGCGCGGAAGGGAAGAGGAAGTCCTCGAGGTAGCTGATGACGTGCTTCCGCTCGCCGCCGAGCTGCACGTAATCCGAGCCCGGGCTGATGACGTCGGCGAGCGTCGCCTCCTCGTCGAGGACGGCGCGGAACTGGTCGAAGTAGGCCACCGAAAGCTTCGTGCCGAGGCGCACCGTCCCCGCATCCGGCACGCTCTCGCCGAGGATCAGGCGGATCAGCGTGGTCTTGCCGGCGCCGTTGGGGCCGATCAGGCCGACGCGGTCGCCGCGCAGGATGCGGCAGGAGAAGTCGCGCACGATGTCGCGCTCGCCGTAGCGCTTGCCGACGTGCTCCAGCTCCGCCACCAGCTTGCCCGAGGCCTCGCCGCGCGTGAGCTGGAAGCCGACGCCGCCCAGCCGCTCGCGCCGCGCCGCGCGCTCGCAGCGCAGCTGCTCCAGGCGCCGCACCCGGCCTTCGTTGCGCGTGCGCCGCGCCTCGATGCCCTTGCGGATCCATACCTCCTCCTGCGCCAGCAGCTTGTCGAACCTGGCGTTCTGCTGCGCCTCCGCCGCCAGCATCTCGGCCTTGCGCGCCTGGTAATCGGCGAAGCGGCCGGGAAAGCTCACCAGCCTGCCGCGATCCAGCTCGACGATGCGCGTCGCCACCGCGTCGAGGAAGCGCCGGTCGTGGGTGATCACCACCACCGCACCGCCGAAGCCGGCGATGAGGTTCTCCAGCCAGAGGATGCCGTCGAGGTCGAGGTGGTTGGTCGGCTCGTCGAGCAGCAGCAGCTCCGGGTCGCCGGCTAGCGCGCGCGCCAGCGCGACGCGCTTGAGGCCGCCGCCGGACATCTCGCCCAGGCGCGCCTCGCCCGGCAGGCTCAGCTGCGCCAGCGCCTGCTCGACGCGCGTGCTGAGGCGCCAGCCGTCGCCTGCCTCGAGCTGCACCTGCAGTTCATGCAGGCGCGCCATGGCGGCCTCGCCGTGGTCGTGCGCCAAGCGCTGGGCGGCCTCGTGGTATTCGACAAGCAGGCGGCTCGCCTGGCCGACGCCGGCGGCGACCGCCTCGTAGGCCGTCTGCTCGGGCGGGAAGTCCGGCTCCTGCGGCACGTAGGCGATGCGCAGGCCATCGCGGCGCCACAGCGTGCCGTCGTCGAGCGCGGCCAGCTCCGCCAGCGCGCGCAGCAGGCTCGACTTGCCGCTGCCGTTGCGGCCGATGAGGGCGATGCGTTCGCCGTCGTCGACCTGGAACTCGGCCCGGTCGAGCAGCGCAACGTGGCCGAAGGCCAGGCAGCCCTTGTCCAGGGTCAGCAACGGCATCGTTCAGCGGGAAGAAGTCAGCCGCTTCAGATCGGCGACGATCTCGGCGGAGTGGTGGGCGGTATCGACGTTGAGGTAGGCCTTGGCGATGCGGCCCTGCGGGTCGATGAGGAAGGTGTAGCGCTTGGCGAACTTCGCCACGACGAGGTTGGTCACCGCGCCGTAGCTGGCCGAGACTTTCGC
>JADLGU010000349.1 GCA_020849155.1 Rhodocyclaceae bacterium
AGCGCTCGCCGACGGCCTCGAACATCTCCACCGAGACGATGTGGTCGTAGCGGCCGTCGAGGTCGCGGTAATCCGTCAGCGCGAAGCGGGCGCGGTCGGCCAGGCCGGCGCGGGCGATGCGCGTCCGGGAGTAGTCGAGCTGCGCCGGCGAGAGGGTGATGCCGTGCACCGCCAGCCCGTCGCGCGCGGCCAGTTCGGCGAAGCCGCCCCAGCCGCAGCCGATCTCGAGCACGCGCTGGCCGGGTGTCGCCTGCAGTTTCTCCAGGATGCGGCGGTTCTTCGCCTCCTGCGCCGCCTGCAGCGGCCGCTGCGCTTCGCCCGCGTAGAGCGCCGAGGAGTAGCTCATGCCCGGATCGAGCCAGAGGCGATAGAAGTCGTTGCCGAGGTCGTAGTGGGCGAGGATGTTGCGCCTCGAGCCGGCGCGGGTGTTGGCATTGAAGAAGTGGCGCAGCCGCGCGCCGATGAGCGACCAGGCATTGCCGTACACCGCGCGCGACAGCCTTTCGCGGTTCTCCGCCAGCAGGGTGAGCAAGGCGGCCGGGTCGGGCGATTCCCACTGGCCGTCGAGCCAGGCCTCGGCCAGGCCGATGTCGCCGCGCGCCAGCACGGCGTCGAACAGCGCCCAGTCGCGGACCTCCATGGCGGCGTGGCGCGGGCCGGCGCCGGCGAAGATGCGGCAGCTGCCGTCGGGCAGGCTCAGCTCGAGCGAGCCGCCGTCGAGGCGCTCGAGCAGCCGCAGCAGCGGGCGGGCCGCTGGCGGCAGGCCGGCGCGGGTTGGCTGGGGCAGGGATAGGGTGTCGGCCAGGGTGTTCATCGCGTCGTCTCCTCGAGCGGGGGCTGGGGTTTGCGGAAGAAGGGCACGCGCTTCAGCCACAGCCGCAGCGCCTGCCAGTGGATGCGCGCCATCACGCCGAGCGTCATCCACGGATAGCCGAAGAAGGCGCGCAGGAGGCGGGCGCCGGTGAGCGGCGCGGCCTGGCCGGAGATCGCCGTATGCAGCAGGTCGCCGTCAGCGTCGGCGTGGTCGATGCGCGCCAGCCGGCGCGGATCGCCGGGCCGGGCATGGAAGCGGAAGCGGTAGTGGCCCCGCAGCGCCATGAAGGGCGAGACATGGAAGACCTTGCGCGCCTCGAGCGCTTCGCCGGCGCGGATCGGCCGGCCGTCGGCATGGGCGACCAGGTAGTTGTGGCGCTCGCCGAAGGTGTTGTTCACCTCGGCCAGCACGGCGCGCAGCGCGCCGCTGCGGTCGTGGCAGTACCAGAAGCTGACCGGGTTGAAGACGTAGCCGAGCATGCGCGGGAAGCACTGCAGCCAGACCTCGCCGTCGGCGGCGACCCCCTCGCGCGCCAGCAGGGCGCGGATCCAGCTCAGCGGGTGCGAGCCGTCGCGGGCGCCGTGGTCGGCGTAGCGGAAGGAGACCAGGTTGGGCCGGTTCACCGAGAACATGGGCGCGTCCGCCTCGTCCAGACGGTCGAGCGGTAGCAGCAGCCCGAAAACCGGATAGGCGAAGCGGTGCCGCGCCGGCCGCAGCCGGCGATGCATCACCGTGCCGAAGAGGATGCGCGCACTGCTCACGCCGCTTTGCCCAGTTTGCCCTGCCAGGGGGGGCGGCAGCCGAGGGCGCCGGCCACGGCCAGCCCGGAGCGCAGGCCGTCCTCGTGGAAGCCGTAGCCGCCCCAGGCGCCGCAGAACCAGACCCGGTCGCGTCCCGAGAGGGCGGGCAGCTCGCGCTGGGCGGCGATGGCCGGGCCGTCGAAGATCGGATGCGCGTAGGTGAACGAGGCGATCGTCTTGTCCGGCGCCGGGGCGCGCTGCGGGTTGAGGGTCACCACCACCGGCTGCTTGAACGGCAAAGGCTGGAGGCGGTTGATGAGATAGGAGACCGACACCGGGCGCTGGTCGCGCTCGTCGCCGCCCGACAGGTAGTTCCAGGCCGACCAGAGGCCGCGCTCGCGCGGCAGCAGCGCGGCGTCGGTGTGCAGCACGGCCCGGTTGGGCTGGTAGCGGATGGCGCCCAGCACCCGCCGCTCGGCGGGCGAGGCTTCTTCGTCGAGGATGGCCAGTGCCTGGTCGCTGTGGCAGGCCAGCACCACCTGGTCGAATTCCTCGACCTCGGCGTCGTGGGCCAGCAACACCCCGCGCGGGGTGCGGAACAGGCGCCGCACCGGCGTGGCGAGGCGGATGTCCTCGATGCCGGCGGCGAGCTTGTTCACGTATTCCCGGCCGCCGCCCAGCACGGTGCGCCACAGCGGCCGATCGAACACCTGCAGCAGGCCGTGGTTGTGGCAGAAGCGGACGAAGGTGGCGAGCGGATAGTCGAGCATGCGGCCGGCCGGGCAGGACCAGATCGCCGCCGCCATCGGCAGCAGGTACCAGTCGGCGAAGGCGCGCGAGTAGCCTCCGGCGGCGAGGAAGGCGCGCAGGGTGATGCCGTCGTCGGCGTGGCGCAGCAGCCACTCCAGGCTCTCGCGGTTGAAGCGCAGGATGTCGGCCAGCATGCGCCAGAACTCCGGCCGCACCAGGTTGCGCTTCTGGCCGAACACCGTGGCCAGGCTGGAGCCGGCCCACTCGATGCGCGGCGACTCCAGGCTGACGGCGAAGGACATCTCGGTCTCGACGCTGGCCACGCCCAGATGAGAGAAGAGGGCGGTGAGGTTGGGGTAGGTCTTGTGGTTGAAGACCAGGAAACCGGTGTCCACCGGATGCGTCAGTCCGTCCAGCGTGACGTCGACGGTGTGGGTGTGGCCGCCCAGGCGGTTTGCGGCTTCGTACAGCGTCACCTCGTGGCGCCGGGCGAGGAGCCAGGCCGCCGAGAGCCCGGAGATGCCCGAGCCGACGACGGCGATGCGCTTGCGCCTGGCGTTCATCGCGCGCTCTCCGCGTTGCGGCCGCTGATCTCGGCATAGGCGGAGTGGTTGTGGATCGACTCGAAGTTCTCCGACTTGACGGTCCACTCGGCGATGCGCGGCTCCCGCTTCAGGCGCAGGGCGATGTCGCGCACCAGGTCCTCGACGAACTTGGGGTTGTCGTAGGCGCGCTCGGTGACCCACTTCTCGTCCGGCCGCTTGAGCAGGCCGTACACCTCGCAGGAGGCCTCCTCCTCGGCCAGGCGCAGCAGCGCGTCGGGCGACATCTCGGCACGCAGGCGCGCCTCGAGGGTGATGTGCGAGCGCTGGTTGTGGGCGCCGTAGTCGGAGATCTTCTTCGAGCAGGGGCACAGGCTGGTCACCGGCGCCACCACCGTCATGTGCAACTCGGCGGGGCGGCCGGGGCGCTTCTCCGCCCGCAGCCGCACGTCGTAGTCGAGCAGGCTCTCGACGCCGGAGACGGGCGCTTCCTTGGAGACGAAGTAGGGGAAGGCCAGCTCGATCTCGCCGCTGTCGGCATCCAGGCGGCGCAGCATTTCCTCGAGCATGGCCAGCAGCCGCTCGCCGGTCAGCGCCGGGCGCTTCTTCTCCAGCAGCTCGACGAAGCGCGACATGTGGGTGCCCTTCACCTCCGGCGGCAGGCCGACGGCCATGCTCACCTCGGCCACGCTGTGCTGCACCGCGCCGCGGCCATCGAAGAGGGCGAGCGGATAGCGCAGGCCTTTGACGCCGACCTTGTTGATGGCCTGCCGGCGGTGGTCGGCGCTGGCCTGGATGTCGGGGAGGAAAAATCTTTCGGGTGCGTTCATGTCATGTCTCCGTGGCGGGTTGGGGCGATGCATCGAGTCTCGCTGTTCAGCCGGCGACGAGGCCGGACTGGGCGGTGTTGTGCGGTGCCGGCAGGCAGATGGGCTGCGAACGGCCGAGGGTATGGGCGATCAGCAGCATGCGGACAGACTGACTGTCCTTGTCAATATGGCAGCCGGCCCGCTGTGGCATGGCTTGCCGGGCAGGCTGGGCGGCGGGCGCTTCGTCCTTGTGAGGCCCTGTCGAAGGCCGGTCTGCCGCCAGCGCCAGGAAGGAAACCAGGGCGGCAGCCACGAATAAGGGAGTAGCCAGTGTTTTCATAAAATGTCCTGGACAAATAGTTAATATGAGCTTAATATAGCCACATCAATTTCAAATGTCAAGTATTTGTCCAGGACAAATCTATGAGCCGACTATTGATGAATATTTCTGCGGTGGAACGGGAAACCGGCGTTCTGAAGGACACCTTGCGGATGTGGGAACGTCGTTATGGCTTCCCCCAGCCCGAGCGGGATGACGGCGGTGAGCGTGGCTACCCTTTGGATCAGGTAGAAAAGATACGCTTGATCAAGCGCTTGATGTCAAAGGGTTGGCGCCCGGGGAAGCTCATGTCGCTGCCCGATGAGGAACTGGCGGCCCTCAGCCAGCCCCTGGCCATGGCCGAGGCGGAGGGGGATCAGTCAGCCCTGCAGAGCGGGGTCCTCGACCAGTTGCGCAAGCACGATGCGGGCGGCCTGCGCGACCTGCTGCGGCATGACTTGCACAGCCTGGGGCTGCAGCAATTCGTCCTGGACAAGGTTCCCATGCTCAACAGGGCCGTGGGGGAGGCCTGGGAGCGCGGAGAGATTCAGGTTTTCGAGGAGCACCTCTACACGGAATTGATGCAGGCCACCTTGCGGCAGGCCATTGGGGCGCTGCCGCCGGCCAGCGGCCGGCCGCGCCTGCTGCTCACCACCGTGCCCGAAGAGCAGCACGTGCTCGGCCTGCTGATGATCGAGGCGCTGATGACGCTCGAGGGCGCCACCTGCATCTCGCTGGGCACCCAGACGCCGCTGGCCGACATCTGCCGCGCCGCCGAGGCGCAGCAGGCCGACATCGTGGCGCTGTCGTTTTCCGCCGCCTTCCCGCCGCGCCAGGCCGGGCCGCTGATCGGCCAATTGCGCGGCCGGCTGCCCGAGGCGATCGAGCTTTGGGTCGGCGGCGCCGGCGTGGCGCGCCACACTCCTTTGGCCGGCGTGCGCCTGATGAACACCCTGCAGGACGCCCGCGAAGCCCTGGCCGTCTGGCGCGACGGCCGGGCGGCGCAGTAGCGGAAAAGTCGGTCTGCGCAATGCGGCGATACGGCGTGGCGCGCGGCGCTCAGCGCTGGGTGGTTTCGGCCCGGACCGCCAGCCATCTGCCGGCGCGGCGCTCGAGCAGGTATTCCTCCAGCGACTCGAAGCGGTAGGCTTTGCCCTCGCGCAGGCCCTGCTCGATCGAGACGCTGCGCACGGCGACGCGGGCGCAGTCGCGAGTCCCCTCGGCCGGACGGCCCTCGATCAGCGGGCGGCGCTGGCGGAAGTCCTGCAGGCCGAGCACCGCGTCGACGCTGCTGCGCGCCAGTTCCTCGCGATTGAATTCAAGGGTCTTGAGGGCACCGTCGCCGCCGCGCACATGGGCCTTCACCGTTGCCTCCGGCGCGAACAGGTCGATGACGGCGCGGGCGTCGCGGCGGCCGATGGCGGCGTCGAGCCGGGCCAGCCACTCGCGCGCCGGGGCCTCGCAGGGCGAGGCGCCTGGCGGAGCCGCCGGGGCTGCCGGCGTGACGGCAGGGGGCGCTTCGGCCGGCGCTGTTGACGCGGCGGGAGGGGCGGGCAGCGCGGCGGGAGGGGCTGAGGGCGCGGCTCTCCGCCGTTCCTCGAGCCTGCGCTGGCTGTCGGCCTCGACCCCCTCGGCCAGGGCGTCGAGCTCGGCGTCGAAGGCGCCCGGCACGTAGAAGTCCGGCACCTTGTCCAGCAGCACCGGCAGCAGCAGGGTCATCAGGGCGCGCGACTTGTAGGGCGTGGCGGCGCGCACGAAGCCGACCTTGCCGGCGTCGATGTCGAGGGCGTTGCCGTCGACCTCCAGGGTGGTGCCGCCGCGGTTCACCTTGTCGTAGGTGCCGGCGCGCTGGGCGAGCGACTTGGCCAGTTCGGCGGAGACGACGTAGGGCTCGTGGTCGGTGCCGCGGATGCCGATGGTGGCCGTCGGGGTGACGACGCGGTGGCCGGCGCGGTTCAGGCGGCCGATCCAGCCGGTGATGACGCGCAGGCCGCCGCTGAGCAGGCGCAGGGTCAGGTTGTCGCCGGGCCCGCCTTCGGCGGCGAAGCGCTCGGCCACGAATTCGGCGCCGGGCCGTACCGCGACATAGCCGGCATCGGCGGTCTTCAGCACCGCCTCGCCGGTGGCGGCGGCGCGCAGCCGTTCGCCGACCCGCAGCGCATCGCCCTCGCGCAGGCTGCGCTCGGCGCCGGCCGGGCCGGTGGCGCGCAGCTCGCCGCGCAGGCGCCAGACGGTGGCGAACGGGGCCGGCTCGTCGGCGGCCGGCGCCGGCGTGCCGCTCAGGGCGGCGAGCGGCAGGATGAGCCAGCGTGCCGCCTTCAAACAGGCCGGCAAGGTGGTTGGGGGCATCAAGGTGCTGGTCAGGAAGCGATGCGCCCAGTATCGCCTCGCGCCATGCTTGTGGCAAGCCGGGCCGCCTTGCGGGCATAATCCCGCCATGACTCCCAGTTCGATCGTCAAATACCTCGACCAGTACGTGGTCGGCCAGGACGAGGCCAAGAAGGTGATCGCCGTCGCGGTCTACTCCCACTACAAGAAGCTGGCCAAGGCGCGAAGCGAGACCGCCGAGCTGGCCAAGAGCAACGTCCTGCTGGTCGGCTCCACCGGCACCGGCAAGACCCTGCTGTGCGAGACCCTGGCGCGGGCCCTGAAGGTGCCCTTCGTCACCGCCGACGCCACCTCGCTGGCGCAGACCGAGTTCGTCAACGAGGAGATCGACGCCATCCTGCAGCGCCTGCTGGAGAAGGCCGACGGCGAGGTGGCCCGGGCCCAGTGCGGCATCGTCTTCATCGACGAGGTGGACAAGCTCAAGGCCATCAGCGGCCAGGCGCGCGGCGCCTCGGGCGAGAGCGTGCAGCATGCCCTGCTGAAGATCATGGAGGGGGCGCCGGTGCGCCTGAAGCACGGCCAGTACGTCGACACCACCAACATCCTGTTCATCTGCGGCGGCGCCTTCGTCGGCCTGCGCGGCATCCTCGCCAAGACCCACGCCTTCGGCTTCATCTCCACCAGCGGCGGCGACGACCAGCAGATCCTCGACCGGCTCAATGCCCGGGTCAAGCCGACCGATCTCTTCGAGTACGGCCTGATCCCGGAGTTCGCCGGCCGGCTGCCCATCATCGCCAGCTTCCAGGATCTCGACAAGGCGATGCTGGTGCGCATCATGACGGTGCCGCGCAACGCCATCTACCGCCAGTTCCGCGAGATCCTCAAGGGCGAGGGCGTCGAGCTGGAGATCGCGCCGCTGGTGTTCGAGCAGATCGCCGAGCTGGCCATCGAGTACAAGGTCGGCGCCCGCAGCCTGCGCGGCATCTTCGAGGAGATGATCACCCCGGTACTCTACGTGGTGCCCGACGACAAGCGCATCGCCCGGGCCGCCATCGCCTCGCTGTTCGAGCCGCCCCACTACTTCGACGCGCAGGGCGGGGCGGTTCAGGCATAATCCGGCTCATCCCGTGAGCCACCGGATCATCGTCCATGGACCGCACCGAGCGCTTCTACCGCATCGACCAGCTGCTCAACGAGAAGAAGACCGTCCCCTTCGCCCTGCTGCTTGAGAAGCTGGAGGTCTCGCCGGCCACCGTCAAGCGCGACCTCGAGTACATGCGCAACCGCTTGAACGCCCCCATCGTCTGGGACCGCGAGGCCGGCGGCTACCGCTTCGCCGGCCGCGAGGGCGGCGCCGCGCAGTACGAGCTGCCCGGCCTGTGGTTTTCGGCGCAGGAGGTGCATGCCCTGCTG
>JADLGU010000350.1 GCA_020849155.1 Rhodocyclaceae bacterium
GGCCCCTTCGACAAGCTGGCCTACAACATCGAGTTCGGCGGCCTGGTGGCCGAGGCGGCCAAGGCCAGGGTCGAGGAGAAGGTGAAAGAAAAGGTGCAGGAAAAATCCAAGGACGTCCTCAAGGGATTGTTCAGGCGATAGCCGCGAGCCGTGCCAGCAGCGCCGGCAGCACCTTGCCGGCGGCGCCCGGCAGGACGAAATGGGCGTGGCGCGAGAGGGCCGTGCGTTCCGGATTGATCTCCACCACCGTCGCGCCGGCGGAGAGGGCCCGCAGCGGCAGTTCGGCGGCCGGGTAGACCTGGGCCGAGGTACCGATGCTGAGGAACACCTCGCAATGCTCGGTCGCCTCTTCGGCCCGCGCCAGGGCTGCGGCCGGCAGCATCTCGCCGAACCACACCACATCGGGCCGCAGCAGCGCGCCGCAGCGGCAGCGCGGCGGCGTTTCGGTTGCGGCGTATTCGCTGACGACGGTCTGCTCGGCCGAGCATTTCACCCGCGCGATGTTGCCGTGCAGCTCGACCACCTCGCGGCTGCCGGCGCGCTGGTGCAGGCTGTCGATGTTCTGCGTCACCAGGGTGAATTGCTCGAAACGCTGCTCCAGCCCGGCCAATGCCATATGGCCCGCATTGGGCGCCACGCCGGCGATGCGGGCGCGCCGCTCGGCATACCATTCCCACACCAGCTTCGGGTTGCGGGCGAAGCCCTCGGGGGTGGCCAGCTCCTGCGGATCGTAGCGCGCCCACAGGCCGGTGAGGGCGTCGCGGAAGGTGGGGATGCCCGATTCGGCCGAAATGCCGGCGCCGGTGAGCACCGCCACCCGGCGCGCGGCGGCCAGCCGTTCGATCAGTTCCTGGGGGATGGCGATGCTCATGCGCGACCTCGTCTCCGGGGCATGACGACGTCCATGCTAACATCCGCAGCCTATGGATTTCACCCTCTTGCTGCATGCCCTCATCCTCGGCATCGTCGAGGGCCTCACCGAGTTCCTGCCCGTTTCCTCGACCGGCCACCTGATCCTCGCCGGCGACCTGCTCGGCTTCAACGACGAGCGCGGCAAGCTCTTCGAGATCGTCATCCAGACCGGCGCCATCCTCGCCGTCTGCTGGGAGTACCGGGCCCGGCTCGGCGCCGTTGCCGCCGGCCTGGGCCGCGATCCGGCGGCGCGCCGCTTCGTCGCCAATCTCGCCATCGCCTTCCTGCCGCTGGCGGTGCTCGGCCTGGCCTTCGGCAAGATCATCAAGGCGCACCTGTTCCAGCCGGTGCCGGTGGCGCTGGCCTTCATCGCCGGCGCCTTCGTCATCCTGTGGGCCGAGCGCCGCGAGCACGTGATCCGCGTCCACTCGGTGGACGACATGGACTGGGCGGACGCCCTCAAGCTCGGCCTGGCCCAGGCCTTCGCCCTGATCCCCGGCACCTCGCGCTCGGGCGCCACCATCATCGGCGGCCTGCTGTTCGGCCTGTCGCGCAAGGCCGCCACGGAGTTCTCCTTCTTCCTCGCCATCCCGACGCTGTTCGCCGCCAGCGCCTATCAGCTGTGGAAGGAGCGGCATCTGCTCAACGGCGACGACCTCGGCATGTGGGCGGTCGGCTTCGTCTCGGCCTTCGTCTCGGCCTTCCTCTGCGTGCGCTGGCTGCTGCGCTACATCAGCAGCCACGACTTCACCGTCTTTGCCTGGTACCGCATCGCCTTCGGCCTGGTCGTGCTCGGCACGGCCTATGGCGGGCTGGTGGACTGGACGCAATCATGAACGATCTTCATGACCTGACCCTGATTCTCCAGTCGCGCTTTCCGCTGGTCGTCATCGAGACGCACGAGGAGCCGCGCATTCTGGCCCTGCTCGAACAGGCGGCCAACCTGGAGAACTGGGCGCTGTTCGTCTGGAGCATCGCCGACGGCCTGCGCCGCAGCAACAACAGCCAGCCGGTCAGCCAGACCTACACGTTCCTCGACGCCCTGCGCCACATCGACAAGACGCCGCAGAACGGCCTCTACGTCATGCTCGATGCCCATCCTTATCTCGACGACCCGGTCAACGCCCGTCTGATCCGCGAGATCGCCATGGAGCACGGCAAGGCGGCCCGCACCCTGGTCTTCGTCAGCCCGCGCTTCGAGCTCAACACCGAGCTGTCGCGCATGAGCGCGCGCTTCCAGCTCTCCGTGCCCGACCTGGCGGCGATCCAGGCGCTGCTGCGCGAGGAGATGCAGCTGTGGCAGCAGCAGGGCGGCGGCGAGCCGGTGCGCGGCGAGAAGGAGGCGCTGCACCTGCTGGCGCGCCACTTGACCGGCATGGCCCTCGACGATGCCCGCCGCCTGGCGCGCCAGGCCATCCGCGACGACGGGCTGATCACGCGCGCCGACGTCGAACGGGTGCTGCGCTACAAGTACGACGCGCTGGGCGCCGGCAGCGTGCTCTCGCTGGAGCTCGACACCGCCAGCTTCGCCCAGGTCGGCGGGGTGAAGAGGCTCAAGCACTGGCTGGCGCTGCGCCGGGCGGTCTTCGTCGGCGAGGGCGGCGCCGGGCTGCAGGCGCCCAAGGGCATCATGCTGCTCGGGGTGCAGGGCAGCGGCAAGAGCCTCGCCGCCAAGGCGGTGGCCGGCGCCTGGGGCGTGCCGCTGCTGCGCCTCGACTTTGCTACGCTCTACAACAAGTTCTTCGGCGAGACCGAGCGCAACCTGCGCGAGGCGCTCGCCTCGGCCGAGGCTATGGCGCCCTGCGTGCTGTGGATCGAC
>JADLGU010000351.1 GCA_020849155.1 Rhodocyclaceae bacterium
GAGGCGGCCATCACCGAGATGGGCGTCGGCGAGGCGCTGGTGTCCTTCCTCGACGAGAAGGGCCGGCCGAGCGTCGTCGAGCGCGCCTTCATCCTGCCGCCGGCCTCGCGCATCGGACCGCTCACGGCCGAGGAGAGAATGGGCGCGATCAAGCGCTCGCTGCTGTTCGGGCATTACGAAAAGGCGGTGGACCGCGAATCGGCCTACGAGAAGCTCAAGGCGCGCGCCGCGCAAGCGGCCGAAGCCGCGGCGCCGCGGGAGGCGCAGCCGCCGCAAAGTCAGCCGCAGCAGGGCGGCGGCATTCTCGGCGGGCTGGGCGATCTCTTCGGCGGCGGTTCCTCGCGCGGCGGCCGCCAGTCGGTTGCCGAGGCGGCAGTGAAGAGCGCCGCCCGCGCCATCGGCTCCGAGCTCGGCCGCCAGGTGCTGCGCGGCGTGCTCGGCTCGATCCTCGGCGGCGGCCGGCGGCGCTGATCGCCGTCCTGCGCAGACCGACCTTTCCCCGCCAAACCAAGACGCAGCCGCCGGGCAGTTGCAGCCCGCGTCAATCTGTCGCGCCGCTTGTTTGTGACAACTCCCTCGGCATACTTGTCAAGACCACCCGCATAGGGGTAGAGTGCTTAAGCATATTGATAGAAACTGATTCTGTAGCGCCTGATACCTGGGAGGCGGGCGATGAGCGGAGCAGTTCGGTATTGTGTTGCCATTGGCCGGGCGGGTTTGGTGCTCGTCTGTTTGGCGTCTTGTGTTCCGGTCTTTGCCCAAGGCCCGAGGATTGGATCACCCGCCGGCAATCCCTTTGCTGCCGGCGATCCCATGTCAAAGGTCGAGGCCCTGTCGCCCGATCCGGCGATATCCGCAGCCTTGTCTAGTGGGCGTCTCGACGAAGCCGAAAAACTGGCCCGAGAGGCCTATGAACAAGCAAAGGCCAGCCACGGCGCCGAGGATCGCCGCACCGCCCGTGCCCTGGCTAATCTCGCCGGTGTTTTGCTGAATGCCGGGCGGCTTGCCGAAAGCGAGCGCATGCATCGCGAGGCGCTCGAAGTCCTTCGCCGCAATCCGCCCCCCGGCGACCTGACCGTTCCGGAAACCCTGAAAGGTCTGGGCCAATGCCTGCTGTCCCAAGGGCAGTTGAAGCAGGGCGAGGCGCTGCTGCGCGAAGCCCTCGGCTTGATCGAGTCCCGGTTCAAGCGCTTCGAGGCGCTATTAGCCCCTATCAAAGCTGCCAAAACACAGCAGGAACAGCTGACGGCGCTGATGCGCATGACGCCGGAACAGCAGCAGGAATTGGGGCTGGCGGTCGCTTTCATGATGAAGGCGCTCATCCCGCTGATGACCAATTACGTCAGTCTGGCCGCCGCCGCGAACACGCAGGGACGGCTCGATGAAGCTGAGGCCATGATGCGCCAGTTCCGTGCAGTATGTAACTCGGCGCCCCCCTCGGTGCAGGCGTCCTGTGACGTGAATATTGCCGGGCTCCTGTTGGGGAACGGAAAATTTGCCGAGGCGGAGCAATTCATCCAATCGGCTCTGGCCAACGACGCGCGCGAGCCGGGCACTCTGGCAGGGCCTGTTGGCCACAAGCTGCGTGGGAGCCTGCTGCTCAATATGCACAGGCCGAAAGAGGCCGAGGACGCCCTGCAAAAAGCCATCGAGGCGTTTCAAAAAACCGTGGGTCCGGATCACGCCATAATGCTTGATGCCCGGCTGTCGCTCGGTATGGCCGTCCTTCGACAGAAGCGGTATGCGGAGGCCGAGCGGCAGACCCTCGAAACCGCCAAGACGATAGATCGAATCCAGGGTCCGGAATCCCTGTCGGCAGCTTCTGCCCGCTATCAGCTCGGGATTGCGCGGGGCTATCAGGGCAGGGAGAGATACGCCGAGGCAAGAGACGATTTCGCCTTCGCTTACTCAATCGCGCGCCGCAGTCTCGGCGACGAGCATCCGACGACGGTGTCGTACGGCATCGCCTACGCCGGAGCACTTGCCATGCTCGACAACGTTGAAGAGGCGGCGCGCGTGGTCGGCACGGTACGGGAGGCTGCGCGGCGCGTGCTGCCGACGGTCAAGCTGGAAGCCAGCTACGTCCTGGCCACCCTTCTTGCCCGCCAGAGCAGGCACGAGGAGGCGCTGCCGCTGTTTCGCGAGGGGGCAGACCTGCTCGAGGCCCTGTATGCCCGGACGCGCGGCCTCGACGATGCCGCACGCGGCAGCTTCGCCGGGCAATTCGACTACCTCTATCGCGACTACACCGGCACGTTGCTCGCCCTTCACGAACGGTCGCCCGACAAGGGCCACGACCGCGAAGTGCTGGCCGCCGCTTCGCGCGGCCAGAGCCGGCTGTTCTCCGAGATCCTGCGCCAGGCCGACGCGGCGAAGTCGGAGGCCAATCCCGCCTTTAAACCGCTCAAGGCATCCCGCGACAAGCTGCTCCAGCGCATCGAGCTGCTTACCGCCCAGCGCGGCGCCGCGACGGGCAGCGCCGAATCGCAGGCCGTGTCGCGCGCACTCGGCGCGGAGATCGAGGCGGCTCGCGCCGAGCTGGCCAAGGTGGAAGAAAAACTGTGGCGGCAATTTCCGCGCTACATGGAGCTCGCGCGGCCGCAGCCGGTGACGGTGGAGCAGCTGCAGAAGAAGCTCCTGCGCGACGACGAGGCGCTGCTCACCTTCGCCCTGCTGCCGGACCGCACGGCGATCCTCGCCGTCAGCAAAAAGGACTTCCGTCTGGCCGTCAGCCCCGTCGGCCGCGACGCGCTGGCCAACCGGATCCGCATTCTCCGCGGCGCCCTGGAGAGCGTGGACAACAACGGCCTCGGCATCCTCCATAACCTCAAGCCCGAAGACCTGCACACGCTCTATGGCGATCTCATTGCGCCGGCCATGCCGCTGCTCGGGCGTTTCCAGAAATGGCTGGTGGTGCCCGACGGCCCGCTGCACACCCTGCCCTTCGAGATGCTGCTCACCGAGTATGACGCGCCCGCGCGGGAGGCCTTCGAGGCGCGGCGCCGCGAGGCGGAGCAGGGCGGCAAGCCGTTCCTCGACGAATACGCCGTCCTGCCCTACCTCGGCAACCGCCACCGCATCGGTTACCTGCCGAGCCTCTCGGCGCTGGTCTCGCAGCGCCTCTACGCCAAGCCGCGCCCGGCCGCCTTCAAGCGCCAGCTGGTGGCCTTCGCCGATCCCGTCTTCGGCGGCGAGGCGGGCGAGAAGGAAGCGCCCTCGCCCGAAACCCGCGCTGCGCTGAGCCTGCTCGCTCGCGGCGTGCGCGGCGGCCAGCCGCTCGAGATCCCCCGGCTGGAGGACACCGCCGACGAGGCGCGCGAGGTGGCCGCGGCCGTCGGCGGCGCGCACCGGATCTTCCTGCGCAACGATGCCCAGGAATTCCGCGCCAAGCAGGAAGACTTGCGCAGCGCCCGCTACATCCTGTTCGCCACCCACGGCTTCCTCGGCGGCGAATTCAGCCGCGTCGCCGCCGACCTCGGCCATGGCGCGCAGCCGCCCCAGCCGGCCCTGGCGATGACCCTGGTCGGCGACACGCGCGGCGAGGACGGCCTGCTCACCATGCGGGAAGTCGTCGAGCACCTCGATCTCAACGCCGACCTGGTGGCGCTGTCGGCCTGCAACTCCGCCGGCGAGACGGCGCAGGCGAATACCGGCGAGGGCTTTGCCGGCCTCACCCGCGCCTTCATGTATGCCGGCGCGCGCGCGCTGCTGGTCAACCACTGGGCGGTGGAAAGCGGCTCGGCGCGCTTCCTCTCGGTGCGCGCCTTCAGTCACATCCGCGCCGGTCTCAAGCCCGCCGCCGCGCTGGCCCGGGCGCGGTCGGAAACGCAGGCGAGCAGCTTCAAGACCGAAGAAGGCATGCGCATCTCGCGCGCCCACCCCTACTTCTGGGCGCCGTTTGTTTATGTCGGGGACTGAGCGCAGATGGTTCCGCCGAATATTCCGCATTTTTCCTGCCGAATCCGCCGTGGTGGCGTGCGACCGGAGCGCTTAAATTGCATGCCATGAAACGAAACGGCAAGAGACACCATGCCTGAATTCACGCACTGCGGACGCTGCGGGACCGCCATCGAGGTGCCGGAAGACGTGCTTGAGCAGGGGCTGGAGGCGCTGGCGGCGTTCGATGCGACCTGCGCGGGAAAATGCCGGCAGGTCGCAGCGCTGGAGGCGGAACGACAGGTTCTCGTTCGGCAAAGCCGGTGGCAACGGGAACACCTCTACGTCACCGGATGTCCCGCTGGCATGGAATTGATCGAGGCCTCGCCGGAGCAAGTCGAGCAACGGATACAGGAGTTGAAGGCGTGGGCCGGGCGTTATTCGTCCCTGCTCGACGAGATCGTGGAGGTGGAAGCCGGCATGGGCCACCGCTTGTCCTCGGTTGAACGGCAGCGCTGCTTCGACAAGCAATGCAGCTATTGCCGCATAGGGCTGGAGATTCCGGATGAGGTGGCTGTCAAGGGCGAAGAAGCCATACAGGAATTTATCGACGCCTGCTCTGCGGACTGCCGCAGGGCGGATGAGATCGAGCGGCGGAAGGAAAGCCGGGCTGGCGCCGATCACGCCTTGGTTCCCTTCCATGCCCAGGAAGAGGCGATCCGCAAGGAAGACGAGGAACTGGCGGTGCTGTGCAAACGCATGGCGCACGTGCCATACCGGTACAGGCCGGATCCTGCCATGGCAAGCGGGGCAGCCACGAGCGGAGAAAACCCAACCTCGTCTGGAGCCAACGAACAGCACCCGGAAACGGCTGACAAACCAGACAGGGAGTTACGGTTCTCTGAGGCCTTCGCGGCGGCCCTGGCCTTGTTCATGCTGGCGTTATACCTGATTTATTAGAGGAATTTTTAGGGCCGGCCATGCGTTGCGCCGAGCTTCGGGCCGGATATCACCAAAGAGGAGAAAAGCATGGAACTGGAAATAACGTGGAGAAGAGTGGTGCGTGTGTGGTGGGCCTATTTCTGGCGCAACCTGATCGCCATCGTTGCAGCAGCAGTGCTCGGAGGCATCCTCGGCGCCGTGATTGGCGCGGTGATGGGTGCGCTGGGCATGTCCATCACGGTAATCCAGTCCTTTTCCGGCCTGATAGGCGCCGCACTCGGCATTGCGCTTTCGGTCGTGCCGATGAAGCTGATTCTCGGCAAGGACTTCGGCGAGTTCAGGCTGGTGCTTGTCAGGAAGGACTGACCGTGGGTGGCTCGACTGGGTGAAGGGGAAAACTAACTAGGCAACTGGCTCAAGGAGAACGCAAATGACCGAAGAAAACAATCAAGCAAGCAGCGACGACGCGGCCGGCAAGGCCGCCAGGAAGAAGGGCGCCATCAAGGGGGCGCTGGTCGGCGCGGGATTTGCCCTTCTGACTGCTGCTGGCGGTTTTGCCACCAGCGGGGAGGTCACGGGGGCCTTGAAGGTGCTGCTGAGTTCTCTGCTGGTTTGGGTGCCGATTTGCGCGCTCATCGGCTGGCATTACCGAATGATGGTGCGTCTTGAACAAATGCGGGGCGAGTTCAAGTGGTCCAGAACGGCCATGCTGGGGGGCTTCCTTGGTGCAATGTTTTTTTTGGACATTACCGCTCATGATTTTTCCTTATCCGCGTTGTCGGGGACAGACTGGCTCGTAGTGCTGGCGGGCTTGGTAATCAGCGCATTCATGTGGGCCGTAATATTTGCCGCCATCGATCGTTGGCTGCTGAATCCGCCCGCACGCCGAAAGAAGATCTTCAGATTCCTCGGCTGGTCGCTCGGCGCGGTGGTCGGGCTCTACCTGGTGGTGCTGGCGATCAACATTCCCGACGAGGATCTGCTGCCCGAGGCGAAGAAGGTGCTCGAATCGCGCGGCTTCACGGTGAAGGAGGAGGACAACGCCTATTTCGCCATCGCCGGCTTCAACGCACCGAAGGGCGAGGATCCGCATGCCTTCGGCAGGAAACTCGTGGCGATGTGGGAGGCCGGGGACAAGAAGCCGAAAAAGGAGCGCAATTTTGCCGAGAAGGAAAAGGCGCTCCACGGCGGCGAGGCGCGCAGCGTCAAGTTTCCGGACGATCTCAGGACATACTGCAATTGGGCAGAAGGCCCCTGCCTGGCACGGCTGGCGCAGAGCCGGGATAGTGTCGCCCGCTTCGTTTCCGAGAACCCGGACTGGCTCGAGCGCTACCGCGATCTGTTGAACCGCCCGGCCTTCGAGGAGTACCTGCCGGTACATGCCGACACCCCCCTGCCGCCCTACTACGAGGTAAGTGTTCTCTCGCGCGTGCGCAAGTCGCAGTGCGCCGTGCTGGTGGGCGACGGCAGGACGGGCGAGTGCCTGGCCCTGCTGGCCGAGGACGTGCGCCTGGCGCGGCGCATGCTGGCCGGGGCGCGCACCGTGTTCGGCAAGCTGAGCGCCACCACCCTGCTGCGCGACAATTACCGTCTGCTGGGCGAGATCGTGGCCGCGCAGCCGGAGGCCGCACGCCGGCAGGCGGGCCTGATCGGCGAGATGCTCGCGCCCCTCACGCCGCAGGAAAAGGACATGACCGCGCCGATGAACGCCGAATTCCTGTACCTGCCGGGCATCTTGTCGGATCTGCGGGGCGGCAACTTCGCAGCCTATGCATTCAGTGTCTACAACCCCAGATTCATCGAGGAACTGGTCGCCATCCCGCTGTTGCCCCTGCTCAATCCGAACGCATCAATCAATACGGAGTACCGCCGCTGGGTCATGCGCGCCGAGCACGCGCGGCTGCCCGCCGAGAAATTCCTTTCCGGGCAGTCCGCCCAGGAAAAACAGGAAGCCGCCTTGTTGCCTGCGGCCTACAGCCCGGCCTGGCTCTACAACCCGCTCGGCAAGATGTTCATCGCCGCCCACCTGCCCAGCGCAAGGGACTTCGTGCTTCGCCTGCACGACCTCGACGGCCGGCAGCGCCTGCTGCGCCTGCAATGGAAGATCGTCGAGCAGAAGGTACCGGCGGACAAGGTTGGCGACTTCATCGCGGCGGCTGGTGCGGAGTACCACGACCCCTACACCAACAAGCCGATGGCCTGGGATGCGCAGAAACGCACCCTGACCTTCATTGATCGCCACGAGGAATGGAACAAATCGGGCGTCAAGATGGGCCTGTGGTACGTGGTCGGCATTTAGCGTTGCCAAATTTCGAAAGGAGGATGTGATGAAAACGCACCTGAAACTGGCGTTACTGGGTTCGCTGTTCCTTGGCCTGAACGCGCAGGCCTTCGACCCGTCCGGGATGGCCCGCGAGATGGAATCGTCGGGCGGCAAGTCCGCAGCCTGGTCGGCCGGCGGCGCGGCGGTCTGGTCGCACGACGGCAAGCCGACCGACCCCGTCCGGCCCGGCCGCATCAGCGAGACCTTCTCCGGCATGAAGCCGGAAGTCGGGCTCAAGACCCGCGCCGGCAAGGATGCCCGCATTTACGCCACCCACTCGCAGTCTGTTGTGCTGGTGCTGACCAATGAGGGCAGCGGCACCGGCTCCGTCATCCATCAAAGCGGGCTGGTCCTGACCAACTGGCATGTCGTGGGCAACAACAGCGAAGTGGCCGTGGCTTTCAAGCCGCGCCAGGAGGGCGGGCAAGTCACGAAGGCAGACCTGCACCGCGCCCGGGTCCTGCTGGTGGACGAGGGCGCCGACCTGGCCATTGTTTATGTGCCCACTTTGCCGAAAGGCATCCGACCGATCGAGATCGGCACGCTGAACGACATTCAGATCGGTTCCGACGTGCATGCCATCGGCCACCCCTCCGGACTGCACTGGACCTACACCAAGGGCATCGTCAGCCAGGTGCGGCGCGATTTCGAATGGGCCATCCAGGGCGGCCATCGCTTCCGCGCCGACGTGGTGCAGACGCAGACGCCGATCAACCCGGGCAACTCGGGCGGCCCGCTCATCAGCGACAACGGACTGCTGGTCGGCGTGAATGCCTTCCGCAGCGACAAGGAAGGGCTGAACTTCGCCATCAGCGGCGATACGGTGCTGCGCTTCATGCTGGCGGCGATCAAACAGCTGGAGCAGCCGCAGCCCGCCCAGGCCAAGGCCTGCACGGCGCAGTTCGGCGAAGGGCGCCGCGTCGTTTCCCGCGGCGCTGCCGTTATCACCATGCCGGTGGACCTCGACTGCGACGGCTATGCCGACGCCGATTACCTCGATCCGGAAGACAAGCGAACGCCGATCATGCTGGTCTTCAAGGAGGGCAACCGCATCAAAACCATCGTCATGGACGATAACCGCGACGGCCGCTGGGACAGGTCTCTCCACTACGGCTCCAGCCAGGAAAATCCGGACTACATCGGCTATCACCCCGACGGCCGCCTGAAGCCCTCGACCTACGAGCGGGTCGCCATGCGCTAGGGAAAAGTCAGTCTGCCTGACACGGCGAAATAAGCCGCAACAAACATAGCGGGAGACACATGATGGAAAGGAAGACGATCTGGAATGCGGTGATGGGGATGCTGTTCTTTGCGCTGTTGCCCTTCGCCTGGGCCGGCGAAGCGGAGTGGCGGGCGCACACCGAGGCCGGCGAGGCGGCCGTTCGCAAAAGCGATTTCGTCCTCGCCGAACGGCGCCACCAGCAGGCTGTCGCCGAAGCGGAAAGCACCTTCGGCGGCAGTCATCCCAATGTGGCCAAAAGCGTGCACGATCTGGCCGGCGTGCACTGGCTCCAACATCAATACGCACAGGCCGAAAAGCTTTTTCGGCGCAGCCTGGCCATCCGCGAGAAGGCGCTGGGCGAGACGCACCCGGAGGTGGTGCAGGATCTCCAAATGATCGGCTGGACCTGCGCGCACCAAGGCCGCAGTGCCGAGGCCGAACTGTATTTCAAGCGCAGCCTGGCCATTTGGGAGAAGGCGCGCGGCATGCAGGATGCGGGCATACCGAATTTGTTGCTGAATCTCTCCGAACTCCACATGCGGCAAGGGCGCCATGCCGAGGCCGAACCGCTTCTGAAGCGGTGTCTCGACGTTATCGAGCTTACGCTGGCCGACAAGACCTTCGATCACGCAGGCAACCTGTCCGATGCGGCGGGTTTCCTGGAGGAGATTTATAAGAAGCAGGGCCGGCAGAGCGAAATCGCGCCTCTGCGGCAGCGCCGGTTTGCCATCGGGCGGAAACTGTAGGCGCAAGTTAGTCGCGGTATGGCGGACAAGCGCTGGCCAGGAAAAAGTCAGTCTGCGTAACACGGTGGGAAGAAGCGAGAAGATGCGACAGGCGATATTCAAAGTGATGCTGGCGGCCTCATGCCTGCTGGCTGTGGCTTCGCCCGGCTGGGCGGGGGAAGCGGAATGGGCATCGCATTATGCTGATGGCGTTGAGGCACTCAAACGCACGGATATTCCAAGGGCGCTACAGAAATTGGAAATGGCGACTCGTGAGGCCGAGGCAAGTTTCGGCCAGAAAGATCCAAGACTGGCTGTCACTCTTATGCTTCAAGCCAGGGCTTTGGAAATGCTAGGACGCCATCGGGAGGCGGAAAGGCTGCTTGTTAGAGCCGTTGCTATTCTTGAAGCGGCACAGGGTTTGGATCATCCGGATGTGTCCGCTGGACTTGCAAAACTTGCTCATTCTTATCTGTCGCAAGGCCGGGCAGCAGAAGCTGAGCCACTCTTAAAGCGTGCTCTCGCAATAGATGAACGTTCATTTGGTTTCGAGCATCCCAGAGTCGCCTCTAGCCTGAACAACCTGGCAGGGCTATTTCGCGACCAAGGCCGGTACTCTGAAGCCGAGCCGCTCTTCAAGCGCAGCCTGGCCATTTGGGAAAAAGTCCTCGGCCCCGAGCACCTCGATGTCGCCACGGGCCTGAACAACCTGGCGGCGCTTTACTTTTCCCAGGACCGCTACAACGAAGCCGAGCCTCTCTTAAAGCGAAGCCTCGCCATCCGGGAAAAAGCCCTTGGCCCGGAGCATCCCCAGGTCGCCAAGAGCCTGAACAACCTGGCGGAGCTGTATCGCGCCCAGGGCAGAAACGACGAAGCCGAAGCGCTGCGGAGAAAGCCCGCGGCAGGTCGGTAGCGACAGGGGAGGAAGACGGTGATCTGTTCCCCTATTTATAAAGCGGCTTGGCGTTGAGGCACTCATGGGCATATACGAAACCTGCCTCCCCGAATACGGACGGCTGCTGCCCGAGCTTGCGGACATCATCGGCGCCGATTACAGGGGTGGTTCCTATCGGGAAGCCTTGCGGAATTTCGAGCGATCCGACGCAGACTGCGGCGAATTCAAGCTGGCAGGTAAACACGCAAGCCTGACGATCCTTTTCGAGAGATATGAGGCCTACTTTCTGGGGAAGCTTGAAGGCGAGGGACCGCGGTTCCAGGAAGCCAGGGAGCGCCTGTATCGTGAATATATTGACAGAGGGGGGAATCCCGATGCGCAGGAGAAACTCTAGCCCGGATAGCGAGGCCGGCTCGCGGGGCCGTCATGTTTTCATGATGCTTGCACGAAGGTTTTCGGGCTGGCTGCTTGTTGCCCTATTACTCGTTGCGGCGCCGCTGCCGGCCTCGGCGGGCGAAGCGGAATGGATGTCTGCCTTGAACGCCGGCATCGAGCACTATAACGATGCCAAGTGGGGGCTTGCCGTGCGCCAATTGGAAACCGCGGCGCGTGAGGCCGAGAAGACCTACGGTGCGCAGGATCCGCGGCTGGCTGGGACACTGTCCTGGCTCGGCAGGGCCTATGCGGGGGACCGCCGCGGCGCGGAAGCGGAGGCGCAACTCAAACGTGCGCTGCAGATCTTCGAGAAGAACCCCGGCCCCGAGCATACCGACGTGGCCAGGGTGCTCGAATACCTGGCCCGGCTTTACCTCAACCAAGGCCTCTATGCGGAAGCCGAGCCGCTGCTCAAGCGCGCCCTGGCCATCCGCGACAAGATCCAGGGCCCCGACCATGCGGATGCGGCGACCGGCCTGCACAATCTCGGTGTGGTGTATAGGTGGCAGGGCCGGCATGCCGATGCCGAGCAGCTGATGCAAAGAGCCCTGTCGATTTACGAGAAGCATCTCGGTTCCAGCCATCCCTACTTGGCTGCCTCGCTGCACCATCTGGCCAACATTTATCAGGAGTCCGGACGCAATGCCGAGGCCGAAGCCATGCACAGGCGCGCCCTGGCGATCTACGAAAAAGAGTTCGGCCCGGAGCACACATTTACCGCCAAAGGCCTGAATGCATTGATCGGCTTGCTTGCCCTGCAGCGCCGTTTCGGCGAAGCCGAGCCACTGCAGAAGCGTGCTTTGGCTATCGAAGAAAAAGCTTACGGACGCGAGAGTGCCGAGGTAGCAAATTCACTGACTTCCTTGGCGACGATGTACGTTTTACAGAACAGGTTGGTGGAAACAGAGCCGTTGCTCAAGCGCGCCCTGGCCATTACCGAGAAGATATTCGGCCCGACGCATCCGGCAAACGCGCCGGTTCTCACCGCATATGTCGGTCTATATGTGCGCCAGGGCCTTAAGGCCGAGGCCGAGTTGATGAAGCAGAAACTGGCGGCCCTGAAGCAAGCCGGCCGGCCATGACCGCTCTGCCCAAGGAGACGAAAGAATGAAAGCCTGGCTGCTTGCCCTGGCGCTGGCTTTGCCGCTGCCAGCCTGGGCCGGGACGATGAAGTACGAGCAGCTTGGCGAAGCGGCGGTGGGCGCGGAGCATGGCGGCGACTACGCCAAGGCGGAGAAATACCTCAAGGCGATGCTGGCCGAGTCACGGCGCTATCGCGGCAACATCCACCCCGAGGTGGCCGATACCCTGGAGCAGCTCGCGCTTTTCTATTCAAGGCGGGGCCGCCACGCCGAGGCCGAGTCGTACCGCCGGCAGAGCCGCGCCGTGCAGGAAAAGGTCCGCACCGACAAGGCCTACCTGTCGCGCACGGCGCACCTGGAAGCCGGCGACGAAGCCAAGTACGACGGCGACGTCGCCGGCGCCGAGAAGCACTACAAGGCCGCGCTGGCGATCACCCGCAAGTCGCTCGGCAGCCGGCATCCCCAAGCGGCCACAATCCTGGATTCGCTGTCGTCGATATACATCAAGCAGGGCCGTCATGCAGAGGCCGAGCCCTTGCTGCTGGAAATGCTGAAGATCCAAGAACAGAACCACGGCGCGGAGGACTACAACCTGATTTTCACGCTGACGTACCTCTCGGACTTCTACATCGAGCAGGGGCGCCACGCCCAGGCCGAGCCGTACCTGAAGCGCGTGGTGCGCATTGCTGGCAAGACGCTGCGGCCCGACGAGCCGGAACGCGCCGCATACATGGAGAACTTGGCCAAGCTGTATCTGGATCTGGGCCGCCTTGCCGAGGCCGAGCCGCTGCTGAAGCAGGCGTTGGCCATTTACGAAAAGCGCCTAGGTCCGACAAACGACAACACCCAAAGAACCCTGGCCATGCTAGTCGAGGTCTATGAAAAGCAGGGCCGCAAAGACGAGGCCGGGCAGATGCGGCAAAGGCTTGCCGCCATCGGTCGGCCCGCCACGCCCGCCAAATGAGCCGAAAGGAGCAACACATGAATCCGCCCCAGCCCCGACTTCAGTTGCTGGTTCTGGCCTGCGCCATCGCCGCGCTCTGGCTCGGCGCGTTCGGCATCGACGCGGCGACGCGCCTCATGACCAACTTCTACGTCCGCATGAATGCCGACCTGCCCGACGGGACGGTGCGAACGGTGCATGCCGTGCAGGCGCATGCGCACTGGCTGGGCGCCGCCTTCGGCACGCTGCTCCTGGGCGCGCTGTTCAAGCGCCGGCCGGCCGCATTCGCCCCGGCTGCCGCATTGGTTCTCGCCGTAGCGCTGCTGGCCGCCACGGCCGCCGCCTTCACGCTGGCCTGGCCGACCGGCCTCTGCGGCGAGATGCGGCCGGCGTGGTACTCGGAAAAAGGTGTTGCCGACGAATGCCGCAGAGAGGTGCGCTGACCTCCGGGAAGATCAGCCATCGAATGCCATGAACCCCATCATCGAGGCCGCGCTGGAGGCCATCTGCCGGGAGCGCGAGGAAGCGGGCACTTCTGCTACGTTTGACGCGGTCGAAGCTTTGCACCAGGCCTACGGAGAGGAAGACCTGGCCAACCGCCTCTTCGCCGAGATTCCCCGCACCGTGCCTTTCGAGATCGTGGTCGAACTGTTCGACATCCTGGCTTGGGAAACCGCGACAACGGCGCCGCCATGATGCGGACGATGGAGGGCTGGCTGCGCGAGGGCAAGGACAACCGCAAGCTGCTCATCGCCGTGCACGTCGAGGTTTATCCGTTCATCGATGCGCGGGAGATGTGCGCGGTACTGTCCCAACTGGAACAAACCGCGATCCCGCGCGTTGCCGCGCGCTGCAGGGAGCTGATCCGCCTGCGCCAGGAGCATGAGAAAAGGGTTGGGCATGTCAGGGATGCGTGAGCTTCTGTTTTCTGCTTGCCGGGAAAAGTCAGTCTCGGTGAGACGGCGAGCGGCTTTGAATCGGTCAATGAGGGACTAATGATGAAGAGCAAATGGCTGGCGGTTGCTTACTGTCTGGTCGCGATGTCGACCACTGTTTGGGCAGGAAAGGCGGAGTTTGAGTCCGAAATGAACGCAGGCTTGGATGCCGCTTATGAAAAGAACTTTATGAAGGCCGTGCGCCACATGAAAGCAGCAGTGCGCGAAGCCGAGAAGAGTTTTGAGAAACAGGACAAGCAGCTGACCGGCGCCCTGTTCATGCTTGGTAGTGCGCACAAAAGCGCAAAACAGTACCCGGAGGCAGAATCAGCCTTCAAGAGAGCGCTTGAGAATGGCAATAATGCAGCTGGTCTTGAGCATCTGAGCGTGATAGTCCATACCCTCGACCACTTATCGGATCTGTATGTTGCACAAGGCCGCCACGAGGAATCCGTGCCATTGATGTTACGTGCGTTGGCAATTCGCGAAGAGACGAAAGTCTCTGATACCCCTGCCGCTGGAAACAACATGAATAGATTGGGCGAGACATACAAGCATTTGGGGCGCCTTGAAGATGCAAAACCCCTGTTCGAGAAAGCGCTGGCAATTGCCGATAAGACACTGGGCCCTAACCATCCGATTGTGGCGTCGATCTTAAACAACCTGATAGAGGTAAACAAAGGACTTGGACGGCCAGCCGAAGCCGAGCCATATCAGCAGCGGGTACGTGCAATGAGCGAGAAAGCGACACGGGAGAAGACGTTCGCCCAATAGTCAGCCAGGTGCAATCCGATACTCAAGTGATTTTGAGAAAGATGTCGTGAGGCCGATGATGAGGATGAGATGGCTGGCGATGGCCTGTTGCCTGGCTGTAACGTCCTTGTCAGTTAGGGCGGGCGAGGCGGAATGGATTAAGTACATGGAAGCGGGCAATGTCGCCGCTGACAAGATGGATTTTGCCGGCGCAGAAAAGTATTACAAGGCCGCATTGCTGGAAGCCCAAAACACGCTTGGCCCGGTACACCCCCATGTTTCTACAAGCTTGAATAATCTGGCGCTGCTTTTCTATGACCAGGGGCGCCATGCCGAAGCCGAGCCGCTCTACAAGCGCAGCTTGGCTATTTCGGAAAAAGCTCACGGTCCCGAGCATCCCGAAGTTGCCCTGTTCCTGAGCAACCTGGCGTCGTTGTATTACGCTCAAGGCCGCCATGCCGAAGCCGTGCCGCTCTTTAAGCGTAGCCTGGCTATACGAGAAAAAGTTCTCGGCCCCGAGCATCCCGATGTCGCCCAGAGCCTTAATGGCCTTGCGGAGGTTTATCGAACTCAAGGCCGCTATGCGGAAGCGGAATCATACTTATCTCGCGCCATACTTTTGTTGCAAAGGGTTTACGGCCCACAACATCCCTATGTCGCCATATCACACAACAACTTGGCGGTTCTTTACAGGAACCAGGGGCGATATGCCGATGCAGAAATGCTCTTGAGCGTCATCTTGCTCACGTGGGAAAGGACTTACGGTACCGAGCATCCCCAAGTCGCCGCGGGACTGAATAACCTGGCGGAGCTTTACCAAGCCCAGGGCCGCTACCCGGAAGCCGAGACGCTTTATAAGCGCAGCTTGGCCATCAAGGAAAAAGCCTTTGGCACCGAGCATCTCGAAGTCGCACTAGTCTTAAACAACCTGGCGGATCTCTACCGCGCCCAAGGCCGCCATACCGAAGCAGAACCTCTCTACAAGCACAGCCTGGCTATTTGGGATAAGGCCTTCGGCCCCATGAACCTCAATGTCGCCACGGGCATGAACAATCTGGCTGCTCTGTTGGTCATCCAAGGTCGCCACACCGAGGCCGAGCCGCTCTACAAACGCAGCCTGGCCATTTTGGAACAGGCTTTTGGCCCTGAACATCCCAAAGTTGCCACGAGCCTGAACAACCTTGCGGCGCTTTATAGCGGCCAGGGCCGCCACCCCGAGGCCGAGCCGCTCTACAAACGCAGCCTGGCCATCCTGGAAAGGGCCCTCGGCCCCGAGCATCCCGAAGTCGCCCTGGTCTTGAACAATCTGGCGGATCTCAGCTACGCCCTTGGCCGCTACCCCGATGCCGAGCCACCCTACAAGCGCAGCCTGGCCATTCGGGAAAAGGCCCTCGGCCCCGAGCACCCCGAAGTTGCCCTTGTCTTAAACGACCTGGCGCTGCTTTACCATACCCTGGGCCGCTACCCCGATGCCGAGCCGCTCTACAAGCGTAGCCTGGCCATCCGCGAGAAGGCCCTCGGCCCCAAGCATCCCGATGTCGCCACGAGCCTGAACAACCTGGCGGGTGTTTATTTAAAGCTGGGACGCTTCGCAGACATACTCCCCCTCTCTCGCCGCGCTATCCATATTCATACATCCCGTTTCAGTCTGAAGGATGAATCCTCTCGCAGCAGCTTGCGTGCCGAGCAGCGCAAATGGTCATGGTATTTCGAAGGGCATGTTTTTCTCCTGCACGCAGCCGGCCCCGCCGCCGGCACGCCGGAGGCCGTCGCTTCCGAATCCTTCGAAATCGCGCAATGGGCGCGGGCGAGCGACACGGCCGAGCAGGTGGCGAAGATGGCCGCGCGCCACGCCGCCGGCAGCGACGTCCTGGCCAAGGTGGCAAGGGAACGGCAGGACCTGCTCGCCCGTCTGGAGAAACTCGAGGCCGACCTCCTTGCCGAAGTCTCCAAGCCGGCCGACAAGCGCAACGCCGAACGCGACCGCAACCTGCGGCAGCAGGAAGCCGAGACCAAGACCCGGCTGCGCGACCTCGATGCGCGCATCGCCAAGGAGTTCCCCAGCTACGCCGAACTCACCCAGCCCAAGCCGCTGGCCGTGGCTGAAGCGCAGAAGCTGCTCGGCGCCGACGAAGCGCTGGTGCTCTGGCTGGTGGGCGAGAAAGAGAGCTACCTGTGGGCGGTGCGCCGCGACAAGGCGCGCTTTGCGCGCGTCGAGATAGACCGCAAGGCCCTCGAAGGCAAGGTGAAGGTCCTGCGCATGGGCCTCGACCCGCAGAACATCCAGGGCACGACGGAACTGCCCATGTTCCGCCCGCTGCTCGCCCACGAGCTCTACCAGCTCTTCCTCGCCCCGGCCGAGGATCTGCTCGAAGGGGCGAAACACCTCATCATCGTGCCCGACGGCCCGCTGCAGAGCCTGCCCCCGCAGGTGCTGGTGACCAAAAAGCCCGAGAAGCCGGACGAGGAACCCGGCAAGATCGAATGGCTGGTGCGGCGCCACGCCGTCTCGGTGCTGCCCGCGGCCGGCGCCTTGCGGGCGCTGCGCCAGTTCGCCCAGCCGCCGAAACAGCGCGAACCCTTCGCCGGCTTCGGCGACCCGGTGCTCGAAGGCAAGGCCGGCGCGGCGCGCGGCGCTGATGCGAAGCGGCTGTTTACCCGCGGCGCGCTGGCCGACGTCACCGAGGTGCGGCAGATGAACCGCCTGCCCGACACCGCCAAGGAGCTGCGCCACATCGCCGGCAAGCTTAAGGCCGACCCGAAGGCCCTGCACCTGGCCGAGGCGATGACCGAGGCGCGCATCAAGGCGCTCGACCTGACCCGCTACCGCCTGCTCGCCTTCGCCACCCACGGCCTGATGGCCGGCGACTTCACCGCGCTGGCCGAGCCCGGCCTGGTGGCCACGCCGCCGGCGCAGGCGAGCGAGGAGGACGACGGCGTGCTCACGGCGAGCGAGATCTCGCGCCTGAAGCTCAATGCCGACTGGGTGGTGCTGTTCGCCTGCAACACCGCCGCGGCCGACGGCACGCCCGGGGCGGAGGGTCTGTCCGGCCTGGCGCGGGCCTTCTTCTACGCCGGCGCCCGCGCCCTCTTCGTCTCGCACTGGGAGGTGGTCTCGGATGCCACCGCCTATCTGGCCATGGCGATGCTCGACAATGAGGCGGCCGGCGCCAGCCGCGCCGAGGCGCACCGCCAGGCGATCCTCAAGATGATGAACGAGAAGTCGCGCCCCGACTTCGCCCACCCATTGATGTGGGCGCCTTTCGTCGTGGTGGGCGAGGGGGGAAGACGGTGATCCGTTCCCCCGTTGATTTGGCGATCTGGCAGAGAGTCGCTCATGGTCAGGATCGCGAATACGTTGGAAGTGGGAGAAATTCCGATGCACAAGAGAAACATCGGTCAGGGCAGCGGACGTCCGCCGAGTCATAGCGGTCGTCGGCGGAGAAAAAATGGAGGATGAGATGCGAATAGAACCGGTTGAGATCTACTCGGATCGAACGAACGCGGTGGTTTTGCGTCATCCAGGGAGAAACTTTCCCGGGCTCCTTCTTCAAGGGGATACGCTGTACTCCATGTGCCAAATGGCGGACTGTGCTTGCAAGGCCGCCCACGGCTTGATGCCAGAAGACGAATACGAAGAACTGAATGAGCTTCGAAACCAACTTTTGGAATTTCTTGGCCACTACAAGCACGTGCTGGTGGAGCATGGGAAAGAGCTGCCATTCCCGGCGGCCCTAACCCCTCGGGAACAAAGTAACAAATGAGTGTACGCAAGGCGTCGCGCAAGCTTTACGTCGCTTTCTGGGCGGCGCTGCTGACCGCCGGTGCGTTGCTGCAGGCGGCGGGGGCATTCGCGCCGTTCGACAACCGCCTGCTCGACACGCAGTTCCGGCAGTTGCGTGCGCATTGGCCGCGCGCGGCGCCGGTCGAGGTGGCGCTGGTGGGCATCGACGAGGCGACCTTCGAGGCCTTCCCCGAGCCGCTGGCGCTGTGGCACGGCTACCTGGGGGAGATCGCCGCCGGGCTGGCGCGGTCGCAGCCGCGCGCGGTGGGGATCGACGTGCAGTTGCCCAGCCGCTCCTACGATTTCGTGCGGGCCGGTGCCGACCGGCAGTTGATCGAGGGGCTGCGCGCCCTGCGCGAGGCCGCGCCGCTGGTGGTGGCGCGGACGGTGGATGCGCGCGGCGCGGTCAAGCCGCTGCATGGGGCGATCCTGGCGCTGCTGGGCGAGGGCGCCGGCGGCCTGGTGTATTTCCCGCTGGATGCCGACGGCGTGGTGCGCCGCTTCGACGAGCGGCTGGGGGCCGGGCCGGAGCAGGTGCCGACTTTCCCCGGCCAGATGGTGCGCGCGCTCGGCGGCGAGGCTCGTCCCGGATGGATCGATTTCTCGCTCGGCGCGCGCTACCGCTACATTCCGGCGCAGCAGGTCTGGCGCTGGAGCCGGGACGGCAATCTGGATGAGCTGCGCCGCGCTTTCGCCGGCCGGATCGTGCTGCTTGGCTCGGTGCTGCCTTTCGATGACACGCACCTGCAGCCGGTGAGCCTGGCGGGATGGGAAGGCGCGGAGGGCTTGCGCGCGCCCGGGCTGCTGCTGCAGGCGCAGGCGCTGCGAACCCTGCTGGGCGCGGGGACGATCCAGGCGGCGCCCTGGCCGGCAACGCTGCTGTTGCTGGCGATTGCTTCCTGCGCCTGGTTCGCCTTCCGGCGGATCGCCTCAGGATTGGCCTGGTTGCTGCTGGGCGCGGCGGCGGCCTGGGCGGCGGCGCTCTGGCTGTTGCACGGCGGCACGCATCTGCCGCTCGGCGGCGCGCTGATCGTCGCCCTGGCGGGCGGGGCGGTGCGCACCGGCCGCGAGGCCTGGTTCGAGCGCCGCGAGCGCGCGCGCCTGACGCGCGCCTTCAACGGCTACGTCAGCCCCAACGTGATGGGCTTGATCCTGAGCGGCGAGCTGGCCACCCAGACCGGCAGCGGCTACCGCGACCTGTGCGTGATGTTCGCCGATGTGCGCGACTTCACGCCGCTTTCCGAGCGCATCGAGGCCGACCGTGTGGTGGCGATGCTGAACCGCTATTTCGAGCGGATGACGCGCGCCATCCATGCCCGCGACGGCACGGTCGACAACTTCCGCGGCGACGGCATCATGAGTTTTTTCGGGGCGCCGCGACCCAGCCCGCACCCCTGCCGCGACGGTTTCCTGGCGGCGCAGGGCATGCTGGCGGAACTGGAGGCGCTCAATCGCGAGCTGGTCGCCGAAGGCCTGCCGCCCATCGCCATCGGAATTTCTTTGGCCTTCGGCAGGGCGGTGGTCGGCCATGTCGGGGCTGCGGCGCGCCACGAGTACACCGCCATCGGCGATGTCGCCAACGTTTCCGCTCGCATCGAGGGGCTGACCAAGGAGGTGGGCTATCCGCTGCTGGTCGGCGCCGAGGTGGCGGCTGCGCTGGGAGACGAGGCGCGCTTCGACGACCTGGGCGAGTGGGCCCTCAAGGGCCATTCGCCGGTGCGCGTCTTCGGCTGGCCGCCGCGCCAAGGCTGATTTCAGGCAGAAACCAGGCGGGCGCGAACTTCACCGGCCCACTCGCGGTTCTCCTCATTCTCTCCGGCGAGCCTGTCGAGCAGCGGCAGGACCCGATCCCGAAGTTGCAAGTCGCGAACGACGCGGACGACGCCGGGAATGTGCAGGTCGAGCGGATAGACGGAGAGATTGCAGGCACTTCTGACCAGCAGTTCGATATCAAGTACGCCGGCCTTGTGCAGAATTGTCCAGATCGACGGCTCGAGAAATTCGCAGGGATAGATACCATGCTGCTCGCTGCGGCACAGGCTGGCGGCCAGTTGCAGCCAGGCCGCCTCGACCGGCGTGTCGCCGTGCGCGATGCGCCATGCGGCGAAATTGCGAAGCTTGGTGAATGTGGCAAGCCCGTTGGTGTTCGCCCAGAAGGGCTCGCTACGGTCCAGCGTGTCGAGCGCGCGAAAGCCGTCCGTAAGCGCTTCGCGCAGCCTGGCCTCGCGGCCGGGGCAACCGGCGCAGGCTTCGGCGAAGGAGAGGGACGCGAGCATTTCCGCCCAGTATTCGTCCGGGCCGATTTTGCCGCGCACATAGCGCAAGGCAAGCGATTCCACGCCGCTGCTACCAGCGCGCCGGCGGGCGCCGCTTGAGGGTGATGACGCGGCTCTCCGCCGCGATGTAGCCGCCGGCGGTGAGGTCGCGCAGGATGCGGTTGACCATGTCGCGCGAGGCGCCGACCCGGTCGGCGATGTCCTGCTGGGTGAGCCGCTCGCGGACGACGAGCGTGCCATCGGGTTGTTCGTCCGCCAGCTGCAGCAGCAGGCGGGCGACGCGGCCGTAAACATCCATCAGCGCCAGGTTCCTCACCAGGTCGGTGGCCAGGCGGGCGCGGTCGATCAGCGTGGCGATGAGTTGCAGGGCGAGGTCCGGATCGCGGGCGAGCGCCTCGCGCAGGGCGCCGCGGCTCACCACCGCGCAGACGGTCGGCTCCAGGCACATCACCGAGGCGGAGCGCGGCCCGCCGTCGAGCGACATCTCGCCGACGCATTCGCCCGGCTCGCGGGTGTCCAGGATCATCTCGCGGCCGTCCTGCTCGGCGACGAACACCTTGGCGCGGCCGGCAAGGATGACGTAGAGCGTGTCGCCGGCTTCGCCCTCGTTGATGATCACCGCGTTCTTCGGGTAGGTGCGCACCTGGCCCTGGGCCGCCAGCTGGCGCAAAGCCGGTTCGGCGACAACGGCCAGTTGGGCGGCGCTCGGCGGGTGGCTGGGGGTCATGGTGGTCTCGTGCCCTGGTGCGCGCATGGTAGCGCGCCGCCACCCGCCTGTCATCACATCCGGATTTGTCGAATTTTCCGCATTTCTCCTGCGGATTGCTCCGTCGAGAGCAAGGGGCCTCCACGCCTACAGTGGCAGCCATGGGAACAAGGCATGGGGCCGAGTCCCAAAACCAAGGAGATCATCATGAAAGCTCGCAAAATGTTTATGACCATTGCCGCCTGCATCGCCTTCTCTTCCTCGGCCTTTGCCGGGGCCGACGAGGACCGCATGAGCGCCAACTGCGACGGTGCGATTGCCGAACTTGCTACGGAAGCCGCCGCCGGCAACAGTGGTTTGGAAATCCGGGCCGGGCTTACCCGCGAAGACGAGGCCAGCGCCAACTGCGACGAGATCGAGCAGGATGCGGCTGCCGGCGCCGCTTCGAAGGCCGAAGCCGATCGCGGCAGCGCCCTCGGCGCCGGCAGTCACGACGCGCTCAGCGCCAACTGCGACGGCCTGGAAGCGGCCTGAGAGCCGCTTGCCCTGCGGCGGGATTATTCGATAGAGTGGCCTGCCGGCAATGACAGAGGGGTGAAAATGGCGATCCTGGTTCCAGCGCGTCTTGCGATGTTCGGTCTGTGCCTGCTCCTGGCGGGTTATGGGCCGGGCGCGGCGCGGGCGGAGGAGGCCCTGGCCCTGGTGGCCGACCTGTCCGGTGCCGCCAGAGTGCTGGTGCCGGCCACCCGCAAGCCGGCGGACAGGCAGCGCCCGCTGAGCCTGCTGCAGGCGGTCGCGCCCGGCACGACACTCGTGCTCGATGAGCGGACCGGGGTGACCCTGTATTACGCATCGAGCGGCATGGCCTACGACCTCAAGGGCCCCGGCCGCTACGAGGCGCGGGCCACCGAGGTGGTGGCCCTCGAAGGCGCCCCCACGCCCACGAGCCGGAAACTCAACGATGTGCTGAAGGGCGTCAGATTGCAGAGCGGACGCCTGGCCCAGGCCGGACTGGACATGCGGGGCCCGAACGATGCCAGCCAGCCGAAGGCGCTCTCGCCGCGCGGCGTGGTGTTGTCGGAAGGGCCGCTGGCGTTGCGCTGGTCGCCGGGCAGTGGCGGCCGGACGGCGACGGCGCTTCTGATGGACGAGGACGGCCGCAAGCTGTTCGAGGGCACGGCCGAAGCCGGTTCGATCTCCCCGCCCGAATCGGTGAAGCTGAAACCGGGCCGGCCTTATTTCTGGGGGGTGCGGGACAGCACCGCGCCGGAAGGCAGGATGGCCTGGATCGAGTTTACGATCGCCGACCAGGGCCTGCGCGACTATGCCGCGGAGATCGACCGTCAATTAAATGTTAGCGACCCGGCCGAACGCAACCTGCGCGAGTTGCTGCTGGCGCAGCGCTGGCGGCAATCGCGTTCCGCAGCCAGGTAGATACCGGAGGGGACATGAGGGCTTCGCTGGATGTGTCGTCCGTGCAGAAAAGTCCATTCCTGCACGTCTTGTTTCTGGCCGTGGGATTTCTCGCGATATGGGGCCTGCCGTGGCCACGAGGCCTGGTGGGCGTCGCCCCCATCGGCTGGGTGCTCTCGCGCTGGATCGTTTTCGGTTTCAGCCATTTCAAGCGGCACGCCTATGAAAAGGCCTGCGCCGAATGGCAGGGGAAATACTTCGAGTTCGACGGCATGCAGATGCGTATCGAATGTACGGACGAGGAGGTGCGTGTGGCTGCCGACGATATCTTCCGCTTGCTCGGCGTGCAGCCGGGCGAGGCTGACCGGCGCCGGCTGGTCATGAGCCACGGAGCAGTCGGCTACCGCCGCGAACCCGGCGTGCCGGATACCTTCAGCGAAGAGGCAGTGCTCGCCTATCTCGCCGGCCGGCGCGACAAGCAGGCGCCGCGCCTGCGCGCCTGGCTCGAGCGACAGGTCTTCGCCAACCTGCGCGCGCGTCGCGAGCGGGGCCTGCCGCCGCAGTGATGTTCGATATCACACCGTATTGCCGCCGGGCCTGGATGCCTGGCAACTACGAATGCTTTCCCGGAGCTTGATTGCCGCCCTGGCGCAGTGCTGCGGCACAGCCCAACCAACGCCCGTGCCGATACGGATTCGAGCGGTGTTCAGGAGAAAGAACCGTGGTGACTGAGCAAGCGCAGGATCCGGCTGTCCAGCCGGCGACAACCCAAACTCTTGCCGAACTGTCCGTTTGCAGGCACTGCGGCGCACGTTTGAACGTGCCGGAACACCTGCTGAATGGGGACGCTCAGGCGCTGGAGGAATTTGTCGGCAGCTGTTCAGATGACTGCGAGAATACGAAAGCTGGCGCCGACAGGCTGGATGACTATACGTTTGAAAAATGGGCAGACAGCCACCTGGACAGGATTAGCGCGGCAATGGAGGGAAGAGACATCGCCGCCATACCCCCGCCCGATGTGAGCTGCCAGCGCCTTGAAGCGCACGAACTGTTTCATCGCGCGAACTGGGTGCATCACGGGCCCGCTTGGATTGATCAGCGTAGAGAATCGATTGAAGAAGACCTTGCGTCCCTCGCCTGGCGGGGACCGTGGTGGGACTGGCGCAGGTTCGATCCCATGGTAAAGCGAGCGATCTGGATTGGCGTCCTCTCAGGCATCGCCGTGGCGCTGATGAAATCCTGTTCGCTCATCTGACGCCCATGTCGGGTGAAGCCACACCGGAGCAGCCGCTGTGCAGGCGCTGTGTTTTTTCTGCGACTACAGCCCCAACCGCTGGCAGATCGTCGTCGTCAGCCCGGCCTGGTTGAGGGTGTAGAAGTGCAGGCCCGGCGCCAAACGTCCGGCCAGGGTCGGGTTGATGGCGAGCGTGCCGATTAGGCTTTCCGTCGAGGCGTAGCGGGTGAGCCCGTGGCTGCTCCACTTGCGGCCGCCGACCCCGAAGGGCGCGAACACACCGATGCCGAAGCGCCAATCCGGACTGGTTGCTTTCGGCAGATAGTACAGATGCGGCGGTGCGAAAACCTGTAGCTCAGTGTCTTCGGGCCGGCCGGCCGGATTACGGTAGGCGGTGGCCGGCGCGACCAGCGTGGCGCCGCCGTAAATCTGGCGTTGCGGATTCAGCAGCGCCAGCCCTGCCGGGTTGTAGGCGAAGGCGGATGGGTCGTCGGCCAGTCCGACGAACGCCGTTCCCATGGCGGCGGCGCGTGCACCGTACACCGGGCCTCCGGCAGGCGCTGGCGATGGCCAGACCGCGGCCAGCAGAAAGGCGGCGGACAGCAAGCCACCCCCGATGTGCTTGATCGAAGCGAACATGCCACCTCCCTGTAACGAGCGGCTATCTTCTGCAACCGGTCTCATCGAGCCATCCACGGCGGCGGCATTTCTCGCCGTCCCGCGCAGACTGACTTTTGTTTCGTATGCCGGCTATTCCACCAAGGTATTAATCCAAGCGATGAATTGATGACGTCATTATGCACCTCCCATAATCGGGCCGCTGTCATTACCTACAGGAGGGGATCATGAATATCGTCAGCAAGGCTTGGCTGTGCGGCGCCGCCGCGCTGTTGTTCGGCACTCCGGTCCAGGCCCAGCAGCATGCTGAAGGCGGCAAGGCCTACGCCGTCTTCAATTGCGGGCAATGCCACGGCGAGGACGCGCGCACGCCAAACAAGCAGGGCGTGCCGAAGATCGCCGGGCTGGACAGCAGATACATCGCCGAACAGACCAGCAAGCTGATCGACTCGATGTCGCACAAGGGCGCCATCGCCGGTTGCGCGGAACCGCCGACCAGGGCGCAGATCCAGGCCATCGCGGAGTGGGTGAGCCGCCAGCCGAACTAGCCCGGCGCGATCGCCCGCCCCGGCGCGACCGGGTATTATGCTGACATCCTGAGCATTGCCGGGGGAGGGCGACATGCGCTGGTACCGGAAGTGGCTGGCGAGGGCGGGCTTGTATTTTCCCGAGCCCGGCCGCGAGGAGGCGTTCCGCGAGCATTTCGTGGAGCGCCACCTCAATCTGATGCAGATCTTCCTGCTCGGCGGCGCCATCCTGTCCACCGTCTCGATCTCATGGAATGTCACGCTCGATCCGGTGCATGCGCCTGACACGCATTGGATCAAGCTGGCCGTTTTGCCTCTGCTACTCATCCCGCAAGCCATGCTGCTCCTGCCGCGCCTGCGGCGCCATGCCGAGAAGCTGGTGATCCTGCCGCCGACCATCGCACTGATGACACAGCTGTTCCTGGTCATGCCGGCCCTCGACGGCGGCATGGCCTATACCGCTCATCCCACCATGCAGACCATGCTGTTCTTCATCGCCTTCCTGTGGGCGCGCTTCCTCTACATCGTGTTCATTTCCCTGTTCTGTTCGGCGGCCTTCGTCGCCGCGCACCTTCTGGTGCCCGAGAACGCGGCCCGTCTGCTCGAGATCAACGCCCATTTCGTTTTCGCCTTCGCCGGTGCGCTGATGTGGGCGGCGTACTGGCAGGAGCGCCTGCATCGGCGCCAGTTCGACACGCTGCAGGCGCTCGATGCCGCCCGCATCACGGCCGAGCAGGCCAACCAGGCCAAGATGCGCTTTCTCGCTTCCGCCAGCCATGACCTGAGGCAGCCGATCCATGCCCTCGGCCTCAACGTCTATGCTCTGAAGAACCAGGTGCGTTATCCGGAACAAAAGGAGGTCATGGGCGAGATTGAGCTGGCGGTCGGTGCCATGCAGCGGATGTTCCATTCCCTGCTCGACCTGTCGCGGCTGTCCGCCGGGTTGGTCAAACCCGAGCCGGTCGTTCTCTCGATGAATGAACTGATGCGCGAATTGGAATCGATGTTCGGCGCCACGGCGCGCGGCAAGGGTCTGGAGTTCAGACTGACGGGGTGTCACCGTCGCGTCAGGAGCGATCCGCAGTTGCTGCGGCAGATCCTGCAGAACCTGGTGGCCAACGCCGTGCGCTACACCGAGCGCGGCGGCGTGCTGGTCGGCTGCCGCCGGCGCGGCGCGATGCTGAGCATCGAGGTCTGGGACACCGGGCCGGGCATCGCCAAAGATGCGCTCGACAGCATCTTCGTCGAGTTCGTGCGCCTTGGCCGGCAGGGCTACGAGGGCGAGCGCGGCCTCGGCATCGGGCTGGCCATCGCGCGCGAGGCCGCGCAGGTGCTGGACCATGCGCTCAGCGCGCGCTCGCGGCCGGGGCGCGGCAGCTGTTTCGCCGTGAGCGTCCCGCTCACCGAGGAAGCGCCGGCGGTCAGGCCGGCACCGGCCGCCGGCGCGAACCGCGTCGAGGGCGCCTTCGTCGTGGTGATCGACGACGACCGCGAAGTCCTCGACGGCATGCGTCGGCTGCTTGATCTGTGGGGCTGCCACAGCGTGCTGGCCGCCTCCGGCGCGCAGGCGCTGGCGGTGCTGGCGGGGCACGAGCGCATTCCCGATCTGATCGTCTGCGACTACGAACTGGCGAACGGGGAAACGGCGGACGATGCGGTGCGGCGCATTCACCAGGAGATCTGGCCGGACATCCCCGTGCTCGTGATCACCGCCACCGGACTGGCCGCCGATCTGACCGGGCGCACGAAAAACGGCTATCGGCTGCTGCGCAAGCCGCTCGCCCCGGACACGCTGCGCGCGGCCATGGAGGCGGCGCTGGCGACGCACCCTCCCGCGACGGTTGCGGCCTCAGCCTGAGCTTGCGCTCCCTTCCAGGCCGATGCCGTGCTGGGAGAGCCAGATCACGGCCTGGGTGCGCGAGGTGACGTTCATGGCGCGCAGCGCCGCGCTGACATAGACCTTCACCGTCGCTTCGGAGATGCCGAGGTTGCGCGCGATGGTCTTGTTGGGCAGGCCCCTGACGAGCATGCGCAGTGTGTCGATCTGGCGATCCGTGAGGCCGAGGGCTGCCAGGCCGGCGGGTTTGGCCGCAGTGGCCGGGGATCTGTCGCCGGCGGGCAGCGCGGCCTTCTGTTCATTGATTACCGTGTGTGGCACGTAGACGCCCCCGGCCAGCACCAGCCCGAGGGCCGACCAGACGAGGTCCGGGTTCATGCTCTTGGGGATGAAGCCCATCGCACCGCGGTTGAGGGCGTCGAGAATGGTGTTTCTGTCATCTGCGGCGGACAGCACCACGACGGGCGCGTTGGGGCAGGCGCTGCGGACGGCATCGAGGGCGGCCAGCCCGGCGCAGTCCGGCAGATTCAGATCCAGCAGGATCAGGTCCGGGGCATTCTGCCCATCGGATAGCAACGCGAGGGCGCTGCCGCAGTCCGGTGCCTCGATGACGCGGCAGTCCGCGTCATGTCGGCACAGCATCGCGTTGACCCCCGTACGGATCAGCGGATGATCGTCGACGACCAGCACCTTCATCGTGCCTGCCCCTAGTGGTTGCGCCGGCGTATCTTATCCGGTCTTTACGACGCCGTCCTGCGCGGACCGACTTTTCCGGGGGAGGGTCAGAGCCCCAGCCGCTGGCAGATCGTCGTCGTCAGCCCGGCCTGGTTGAGCGTGTAGAAGTGCAGTCCCGGCGCGCCCTGGGCCAGCAGGCGTTCGCACAGCTCCGTCACCACGTCGAGGCCGAAGGCGCGCACCGAGGCGCTGTCATCACCCAGGCTCTCGAACTTTTTCCGCATCCAGCGCGGGATCTCCGCGCCGCAGGCATCCGAGAAGCGGGCGATCTTGCTGAAGTTGGCGATCGGCATGACGCCCGGCACGATCGGCACCGTCACGCCGAGTCCCTGCGCCGCCTCGACGAAATGCGCATAGGCGTCGGCGTTGTAGAAGTACTGGGTGATGGCCGAGTCGGCGCCGGCGTCGACCTTGCGCTTGAAGTTGGCGAGGTCGTTGCGCGGGCTCTTCGCCTGCGGGTGGTACTCGGGGTAGGCCGCCACTTCGATGCGGAACCAGTCGCCGGTCTCGGCGCGGATGAATTCCACCAGTTCGTTGGCGTAGCGGAACTCGCCCGGGTCGGCCATGCCCGAGGGCAGGTCGCCGCGCAGGGCGACGATGCGGCGGATGCCGGCGTCCCGGTAGCGCTGCAGCACGGCGCGCACGTTGTCGCGCGTCGAGCCGATGCAGGAGAGGTGCGGTGCCGCCGGCAATCCCTCTTGCTGGATTTCCAGCACCGTCTCCAGCGTGCGGTCGCGCGTCGAGCCGCCGGCGCCGAAGGTGCAGGAGAAGAAAGCCGGCTTGAGTTGCGCCAGCTGGCGCCGCGTGGCGCGCAGCTTCTCGGCGCCCTCGGCCGTTTGCGGCGGGAAGAATTCAAAGGAGATTTCGGGTTTCATGGTGTCGGATCGGTGTCTTCCGGCGTCAGCTTGGCCAGGCAGTCGGCTGCGGCAGCGGCGAGTTTTCCGTCGAAGGTCAGCAGGGGCGCCCGCAATTCGGCGGCCAGCCAAAGATAGGACGCGTCATAGGCGGACAGGCGATAGCGCTGCGCCAGGCCGAAGACGTCCGCCGGCGGTGTTTCGGCGAGACGGATCGGGCCGAAGTCGAAGCCTTCCAGCCTTGCGGCCAGATTCTCCGGGGAAGCCTGTCCGCGGCGCAGCTTGTTCATGGCGACGTTGGCGATTTCGTAGGGTAGCAGGGTTGGCGCGTGCAGCGCGTAGGGATGCAGGCGCGCCAGGGCTTCCTCGCCTTCCGGCTCTCCGAAGACGAACGCCGCCAGGACGTTGGCGTCGACGACGGCGGGCGGGCGCATCGCATACGAGGCCGGCGGCTCGGCGACATAGAGCGTCATGATTTGCCGCTTCGCTTTTTCGTTTTTGGCGAGTGCGTCGGTGCGATGTCGGA